>CBDUUO010000014.1:0-17588 GCA_965370395.1 uncultured bacterium | reverse complement strand
ATCTGAGCCAATGGGAAACCCTGAAGAAATCAACAGAATCCTATACATAGATCCTACAAGGAAAGCGAGAATTGTTTTTTTCAGGCACTTTGAAAGTTGATCTTTGTTGCCCGGGCATTTAGATCGGCTTCAGATTGAAGCTTACAACAAACGAATGCTCTTTAATAACTCTTAATTGTTGTAGAAAGGAGTGTAAAAATGGCTACTATTTACGATCCTATCAAAATCGGAACCATGGAACTCCCCAACCGCTTTGTACACGCACCCACAGTAAGGAATAATGCCGATGAGAACGGTTACCTTACCGAAAGAGCCATCAGAGACTATATCGAAGGGGCCCGGGGTGGTTGGGGATTGTATCAATTCAGCGCCAGTTTCCCCCATCCGGAGGGCAACCCGTTCAGGTGCATGGTCGGAATACACGATACCAAATCTGTCCTTGGACATCAAAGGGTGGTCCGCTACTTTCATCTCGAGGGAATGAAAATCTCGTGTCAGATTCTGCATGGAGGCGCCATCTGCGACTCCGATATGACCGGGTATCCTGCTGTTAGCGCAACTGAAAAAGGCGGAATTTACCGCCCGAACAAGGCATTGAGTATCTCGGAAGTTGAAGAACGTGTTCAGATGTACGTGGATGCTGCTGCCCGTATCCAGGAGGCCGGCTACGATGCCGTGAACATTCACAGTTGCCAGGGAACATTAAATCAGCAATTCATGTCGCCTTATACCAATACGCGAGAAGACAAATTCGGTGAAGATCGCGGACTTTTCGTTGAATTGGTTGCCAAAGGGGTCAGAGAAGCAGTCGGCCCGGACTTTCCCATTATCTGGCGGCTGGCAGCCCATGAGTTCATGGAGTACCTGGGGGAACCAGGCTATACAGAAGAATGGGGCAAGACTATCGCCCAGCGCTTGGAGCCATATGTTGACTGCTTTGATGTCACCGGCGGACGCATCGGATTTACGGCTATGTTTGCATTTCCCGCACCCTATCCGGAAAGGGCCACCCGCGTTCATCTGGCCACCGAGATTAAGAGCGTCGTCAGCGTTCCGGTCATGGGCGTGGCCAAAATCATGGACAACAAAATTGCAGAAGACGTGGTGGCCAGTGGTCGCTGCGATCTTGCAATGATGTGCCGACCGGCAATTGCCGATCCGTGGTTTGCCAGGAAATGTATTGAAGGCCGGCCTGAGGATATTCGCAAATGCATCGCCTGCAACGTATGCCTCCAATGCCTCTGGGATCAACAATACGTTCGTTGTGCTGTAAATCCCACCTATGGTCAGGAAGAACAAATGGAACTCAAGCAGGCTTTAAGACCCAAGAAAGTCATGGTCATTGGCGGCGGGGTAGCCGGTATGGAAACCGCTATCACATGTGCTCAAAGAGGCCACACGGTAGACCTGTACGAAAAAGACGAAGAGTTGGGTGGATTGGTCCAGCACGTCGCTTCCGCACATCCAAGGCTGAATACACGTGATCTTCGCAACATCGTAGATTATCACCTGGCTCAGGTTGAAAAAGCGGAAGGTCTCACCGTACACCTGGAGACCGAAGTGACGGCTAAACTCGTGGATAAGGAAAAACCCGATGCGGTGGTGGTGGCCGTAGGTGCAGTGGAAAAGCTTCCTGAAATTCCCGGGATCGATCTTGAAAAAGTCGTTACCAATGAAGACTACCTGAGGTCCGAGGAAGAAATAGAGATCGGAGATACGGTTGTCGTCATTGGCGGAAATTATGGAGCCGAGACGGCCGTTTCCCTGGCGCGGGAGGGCAAGCAGGTGACGATGGTCGAGGAGAGCGACACTGTGAACAGGCCGGTTTATTCCGTCGACCTTTATGCCCGTCTCTTCCAACTGGATGGGTATGTTAAAGAAGAGAAGATAACGGTCCTGACCGAAACCCGTGTAGTTGAGATCAATGCGGAGGGAGTTGTTGTAGAAAATGCGGACGGAAAGAAGACGCTTGCGGCCGATTCCGTGATCATAGCATGGGACCGCCAGCCGCAGGCTGGACTTTATGAAGCCCTTAAGGGCAAAGTGAAAGAAGTATACCAGATTGGAGACTGCAGAGAGGCTCGGAGCATTGAATGGGCCATTCACGAAGCGGCTAATGTCTCACGGCAGATCTAAAACCATTTAAATTTGAAAATGAAAGGATGATGAACTATGAAAATACAAAATGTTCCTCTGTCTCTGAGTGTTGGAGTCCTGGCAACGTTGTGGACCTATGCTTCAGTTACCCTGGGATGGCCCACTTGGGCAGCTTTCATTAGCTGGGCTTTCTTCTTTGTGGCCGGCGCTGATACCAAGGCGATAATCAAAGCCGGCTTCCCGATACTGGTCGGTGTGCTGTTTGGCTACGCCTGTCTCTATGGCCTCAAACTCGGAGAGGGAGTGACCGGTGTTCTCGGGGTCTCTATCGCGGTCGGCGTGGCTGCTTTTTTGCTGGTTTTATTGATGAACTGGGAGCCCCTCGCTCTGGCGTCGGCAGCCTTTGGGGGTTTTGCGGTCTTCTTTGCCTTCACTTTTGGCTATTCGGGCGGTAACATTTTTGCCCTCAGCAACGTCGGGTATTCCCTGCTTACTCTGTTCATCGGCCTCGGCCTGGGATATCTGTCGGTGAGTATCCCAGGTTGGATTGGGAAGGCGTAAGTCGCAGCCGCAGCATTTGGTCTCTGGTTTCTGTTAAGTCATCGACGAATCCTCGGATATCAAATGCAAGGGTGAGAGCCTTTTCTGGAAACTATTCACTTTAATTCTCGAGCAGGCAGTGGTATATTGCCACTGCCTGCGATTTTCTAATTCGATGCGGTGAAGGGAGTTATGAACCAGTTAAAAGGTAGACTCTACCTGTTTATCGACTTAACACGCAAGCGGTATGAAAATAGAGAAATTAAACCTGAGATTACGGCAACCTATCCCAGTGGAATAGCACTGGCCACTTTTCTGCTACATTCCAACTTACCTGCCAGAACAGATCCTCTGTCTGCTGAAAGTGTGGTGGTTTTTGCACCCGGGATGTTCGCCGGTACGCCTTATCCCGGGGCGACCCGTGTGGGAATAGCCGTTAAGTCACCCTTGACCGGATTGTGGGCCGGAGGTACCATGGGAGGGAAATTTGCCTGGGCCTTGAGTCATACCGAGTGGGATGCGGTGGTTCTTCAAGGAAGGGCCCAAGAATTGTCTTACCTGCTTCTTGATGAGGGCCGGGTATTCTTTCGCAGCGCAAAAGAAGTGGAAAGTTGCTCCGGTTCCGAATGCCAGGAAAAGCTTAAGGAAAAATGGGGCCAAGGTTCGGCGATTGTCTGTATTGGACCGGCCGGTGAATCCCAGGTTAAATTTTCTACCTTGGTTGACGGGTCTTTTGAAGCCCCAATCCGGGGCGGGCTGGGTGCCATTTTTGGAGCTAAAAATCTAAAGGCTTTAGCGGTGAGGCCTTATCTCCCCATAAACAGTGAAAAATCCGGTGAATTTCTCGAGGCAGTTCTTCCCTTGATTAAGACTTTAAAAGAACCTGAATCCAACCCTTTTCTCGAAATGGGGACCCTGGCTGTTTTGAAAAAATTAAACCATGTGTGCGCTCTTCCAGCGCGAAATTTCCAGGCGGCTGACTTTCCACAAGAGTGGTTCAACGCTTTGGAAGGTTTGAGCATTCAGAAAAGGTCCTGTCCCGGTTGTCCGGTGGCATGTTTGGAGGTTCTTGCTCCCGAATTGGATGGCCAACCTCCGCAAAATGAGTTTAACATTCCTCTGAATCCCGAATCATTATGGGCCCTTGGTCCCCTCTTGAATATTTTAAATCTGGACGAAACACTGACAGCGCTTCAAGCGTGTGGCCAATATGGAATGGACCCGGTTTCTTTCGGCATTTTGGCGGCCTGGTTGGCGGAATGCCATGAGAGAAAGATTCAACTGGGAGTTGTCCCGGATCTAGTGCCGGAATTTGGTAGTGGGTCATGGTTGCCGGAATTATCCGCAAATATAACGGAAGGTAACGGAATTCTAGGGTTTTTAGGCCAGGGGGTCTTTGAGGCGGCTAAACGAACAGGTTCTGGCAGTCAGGCTTTTGCCATGCATTTTTGCGGGCAGGAATTGTCATTTGTTGACCCCCGGCGTGGTTTTTGGCCGCTGTCCTTTCTCGGACCCGCTGTCCGAATACCACCGGAACAAAATGGCCTCACATCCGTAATTCGGCCTGAAGAAGACTGGATTTTTAATATAATTCAGGCGGAAAACCTTTGGGCACTCTTAGAATCATTCGGCATCTGCCAATGGGTGGGCCTGGCCCAGGATAACCTTTATGAAAACCTAGCGATTTTTTATCAGCTACTTTCAGGAAATGATAAATCAATACAATGGGTCGAGACATTGGGCAAAGGATGTATGAATCTGATCAGGGCCTTTAATTGGCGGGAGGGATGGCGTTCGGAGAATTCATACCTGCCGGAACTGTTTTTCGAAGAAGATCTGGTGACGTCTCAGCAGGTTTATCCGGCGTTAGATGCCCGGGTATGGCAAGAAGGCATGCAAGCATATTTTTCGCTTTGGACATCGACCCGAAAGAGCAATCCAGATACAATGCCGATACATCAACAGGAGGATCGTAATGAGTGAAAGCGAGAAGCAGGCGCTTAGAATAGGCGTTTTTCTTTGTCACTGCGGAACCAATATAGCCGGGGTTCTGGATATGAAGGAACTGAGTGAGTTTGCGGCTCGCCTGCCCGGAGTTGTTCAAACAGCCGACAATTTGTACTCATGTTCGGAGCCGGGACAGCAGGAGATAGTAAGGTTGATCACGGAAAACAGTCTCAACCGGGTGATAGTAGTCGCCTGTACGCCTAAACTGCATGAGGTTACATTCAGAAAATGCGTCATTCAAGCAGGTTTGAACCCTTTTTTGTTGGAAATGGTCAACGTCAGGGAACAACTCACCTGGGTACATTCCCGGGAGCCGCAGCTGGCGCTTGATAAAGCCAAAGATGTGTTGGCCGCGGCAGTGGCCAGAGCCAATCTTCTGGAACCCCTGGAATATATCCGGGTCCCGGTAACCAAAAAAGCGCTGGTTGTGGGCGGGGGGATTGCCGGGCTGACTGCCGCTTTGGATTTAGCCGAGGCGGGAGTGGATACGATCCTGGTGGAACGGGAACCCAGTGTGGGCGGACGCATGGCCCAGCTGTGCAAAACTTTTCCAACCATGGACTGTCCCGTCTGAATACTGGCCCCCAAGATGGTTGACGCGGTGCGTCACCCCAAAATTAAATTGATGACCTATGCAGAAGTGAAGGAAGTTAAGGGCTATGTTGGTAACTTTCACGTGACCATAGAATGTAAGCCCCGCTATGTCACCGACTTTTGTAACGCCTGCGGTGATTGTGTAGAGGTCTGCCCGATCAAGGTGCCCAATGAATTTGATGAGCAGTTAGCCCCCCGGCACGCCATATATCAGCCATTTGCCCAGGCGGTTCCCTCGGTTTATGTGATTGACGCGGATAACTGCATTCACTGTTACAAATGTGTGGACGCCTGCGAAAGACGGACCATCGATTTCTCACACGAGCCGGAACAGATAGAACTGGATGTGGGCAGCATTGTTATAGCGACCGGAATGGACGTTTTCAACCCCGAACCGCTATCGGAATACGGATACGGCCGTTGGCGCAATGTCATCACCTCTCCGGAATTGGAAAGGCTGCTTGATCCTTCCGGACCCACCCGGGGCGAATTGAGCCGGCCCTCTGATTTTTCCCTCCCCCGCCGGGTTGCTTTTGTTCAATGCGCCGGTTCGCGGGATGAACGATACAACGCTTACTGTTCCGGTTACTGCTGTATGGCCAGCATAAAAACAGCTCTTCACATCCGTGAAAAATATCCCGAAATCGAGGTCGTCATTTTTTACATCGATATTCGGACGCCCCACAAAGGTTATGAGGAATTTTTTCGCCGGGCTCGTGACAAAGGTGTCAGATTCATCCATTGCAAACCATCTGAAATTGCGCCGGGCAGCGAATCCCATGGGCTGGTGCTTCACGGTGAGGATCGCGAACGAGGCCGTCCGATGAAGTGGGAGGCGGATCTGGTTGTTCTTGCCACCGGTGCTGTCCCTGCCAGAGGGGCTTCTGAACTGGGAAACCGCCTGTCGGTGAGCCTGGACGAAAATGGTTTTTACAGGGAATTTCACCCTAAACTCCGGCCCATTGACTCACCCACCGAGGGAATATATTTAGCCGGAGCAGCCAGCGGGCCCAAAGACATTTCCTACAGCGTTTCACAGGGAAGTGCTGCAGCAGCCCGCTGCTCTCGAATTCTGATGAAAGAGCACCTTTTGATTGAGCCCATTGTGGCCCAGATGAAACCGGAACAACCTGATCTGTGTTTGAATGTGAACAAAAAGTGCGGAATTTGTGCGCTGCGCTGTCCTTTCGGCGCCATTACGGCTCTGCCGGGAAAACCGGCCGTCGTTACCGAAGCCAAGTGCATGGGATGCGGCACCTGCATCCCTGACTGCCCCCAAGGCGGCATCTCTCAGAACCATTTTCAAGACCGCCAGATATATGCTCAAATTCATACCTTTTTGAGCAAATTTCCGGAAAACAAGATACTGGCATTTATGTGTTGGTGGTGCAGCTATCCGGGGGCGGACAACGCCGGGGTGAATCATTTGCAATATCCACCCTCCTCGCGTGGGATACGGGTGATGTGTGCCGGCAGGATCAAAAAGGAATTTGTCCTGGAAGCATTCCGCAAAGGAGCCGGTATGGTCTTGGTTTCCGGATGCCACCGTCAGGATTGTCATTATATTTCAGGCCAGCATCATGCCGAGCGCAGGATGGCAAGACTTTCTAAGGTCTTGGAACGCATGGGTATCTCTGCGGAACGTTTCAGGGTGGAATGGATTTCCGCCGCCGAAGGAGAAAAATATGCCCAGGTGATCAGGGAAATGGACCAGGTCCTTAAAAACAGGGGTCAAAAACGAACCAAAGAAGAAAATGCCAATGCTCATTCTCAACTGCAAAAGCGCCTGGCGCATATCCCCGACCTTTCAATTTTTCAAGCGCCGAGTGTAAAAAGTGCCGCCTAAAGAGGTGTCATGGAACGGTTAAAGCGGTTTTTAATGCAACATGATATACCCCGCCGCGTTCGGGGTTGTTATCAATGCGGTGTTTGCGCCGGAGGCTGTCCGGTGGGCGAATGGCATTGGGATTTTAATCCCCGGCGGGTTATCGAGATGATTCTGCAAGATGAGATCGGTACTCTAATAAAGGACCATAAAATATGGCTTTGTGTCGCTTGTCATACATGTTTGGAACGCTGTCCCCAGGCGATTGAAGTTTCGGAAATGATGGTGCAATTGAAAAATGCCGCGGCCCGGATGGGTAATATTCCGGAAAATGAGGCCAAAGTTGGACGAGAAATACTGAAAACCGGCTGGGCTCAGACTCCCGGGAAAAGAATCTTTCGAATTCGACAGGAACTCGGGCTTCCCGAGATGTCCCCGGGTATAAGGTCTTCCGAGCTTCTGAATTTAATTGACTGCCTGAACCTGCCGGAACAATTAAGGACCCGCAAAAAGAAAAAAACACAGACGTCTGACAGTTCCGCAGAGTACCACCCAAACCCGGAAAAAGAAAAAAGCGCAGGGTGAACCGCAATGGTCGAAGACGCTACTTTCAATCTGTATACCGGATGCACCATCAGGGCTCGCCTGCCGCATTTGGAAAAGTCGGCACGGGTGGTTTTCGAAAAACTAGGAATCCAACTCTCTGAACTGGAAGGGGCCTCATGCTGTCCGGAACCGGTGGGAATGAGGGGAATGGACTCGGAAGCCTGGCTGACTCTGGCGGCCAGAAACCTGGCGTTGGCCCGCCATAATTCCCTGTCGCTCATGACACTTTGTTCGGGCTGCTTCAACACCTTCCAGGAGGCCCAGCACCTTCTCACAAAGAACTCATCTTTGCGGGAAAAGGTTAATCATGCCCTCGAAAAGATCGGCTTCCGGTACTCCACGGGAGGGGCGGTGGAGCACTATGCCAGTTTTCTGTTTGATAAGATAGGTCTTGCTAAGCTGTCTTCCCGGGTCACCGACTCCTGGAAGGGGCTGCCGGTGGCATTCCACCATGGGTGCCACTTTCTCAGGCCTGCTCACGTCATGGCCTTTGATGATCCGGAAAATCCCACCAAGCTGGAGCAATTGATCGGTGTGCTGGGTGCGGAAGTAGTGGATTATCCGCGCAAGATGCTTTGCTGTGGTTTTTTCATCCAGACGACCGACACCGATCTTTCCTTAAAGCTGGCATACGAAAAATTAAAACTTATGAAAGCATATGGGGCCAGGACTGTAATCGTTGTTTGTCCATCCTGCTATCTCCAGTTTGACCTGATGCAACGGTCCATAGAGCGAAAATTTGATGTGTCATTGCAGCTGCCCGTTTTTTATTTAACCGAATTTATAGGTCTGGCAATGGGGCTTACGCCGTCGGACTTGGGCCTTAGTTTCCACCGGGTCGATACCTTTTCGATTGTCAGGGAAATTTTTCCTGGTTTTGATACAGCAAACTGAGTAATTGTCTTTATTGCATCGCGGTTGGATAAAAATATAATTGTTAGGAACCATAAAAATGCGCCTGGGAAAAACAGTTAAAAAAAAGACACCGGATCATCGGGTGATTTTAAAAAGGCAAATGATAGGGCTCGTCCAAATGCTGGCTATAGATCGGAACAAGTGCACAGGTTGCCGGGATTGTCAGATAATATGTCCCCGTGAAGCTATTACATCTACGGAACCATTAGTGGAAAAGGGATCATTAAAGCAACCCATCAGAATGGATATAGATCCGGAATTGTGTCATTTTTGCGGTCAATGCGCGATTATTTGTCCCACCAAAGCATTTGCATGGCAAGAAAACCAGGAAGAGATCCCGGGTTTAATCTCAAACGGCATTTTCCCTGTACTCAAAGAAGAAATAAATATTCAAAAAGAAAAATGCAAAGCGGATTGCCGGCTGATATGTGAGACAAGTTGTCCGGTTGATGCCATCAAAGTAACAATCGACCCTGATCCGGATACTCAGGAAGAAATAATTACAGCAGTTGAAGTCGATAAAATAAAATGCTTTTACTGTCATAAGTGTGAAGTTGCCTGTCCATACCATGCGATTACGGTTGATTGTGCCAGACACGGTATCGCGATCTTTTCACCGGAGAATTGCTTGGAAGGGTGTTATGCCTGCACGGAGATCTGCCCCTCGGGTGCTTTATACTTTGAAAATGGGCAGGTTAAACTGGTTGAAACCGTTTGTATCTTTTGCCGCTCATGCCAAAACGTGTGCCCGGTGGACAATGCCATCGAGATCAAACGGGAGAAAATACGGCACTACCTGGTTCGTTCCCAACTTTGGGTAGAAATACAGGGAAAGTTGGTTTCAAAATCAGCCAAGGCACGGCTTATGGAAGAAGTAGCTTCTGGGAAAAGAGATAGAGCATTTCGAACCCGTATTGATTGAGGATGGGAAAATTATGGCCGGGAAAAAAGTCATCACATGTGATCGGAATCGATGTATTGGTTGTCACATCTGCGAGATGGTCTGTTCGTGCACCAAAGAAGGTGTATTTGACCCACGGGTGTCCAGGATTCGGGTACTGGAAACAGCCGGCGGAAAACCCAAATCCTTTACCTGTGTGCTCTGCGAAGGCGATCCGGACTGTATCCTCTCCTGTCCGCGTCAAGCCCTGACAAGAGACCCTGAAACCATGACCATAGTGATCCACGATGAAAAATGCGATGCCTGTGGCAGGTGTTTGGAGGCCTGCCAATACGGGGCCTTTTCCATGGGGTTGCAAGGAGATAAGGTTCACGTTTGTAATCTTTGTTCAGAATGGGAGGAGCCGCGCTGCGTTACTTTTTGCCCTTCAGGGGCGTTGAGCTTTAGTTCGATCATGCCTATTCCCAAAAAAGTAGCCAAAAATCAGATCAACATCAGCCTGGGTTGTAACAACTGCGCACAATGCGTGCCCACGTGTTCCTCGGAGATTTTGAAGGTTCAGGATGGATGGCTTGTGCCGATAGACCCGACCCGGTGCCAGGTTTGTGAACATTGCGCCACCAATTGTCCCATCCGGGCGATCAAAATTAACCGGCGCAGCAAAATCCCATTTTGAACCCCGGTAGAATTTATACAGCGGGTCTTTGAATCGGCGAAGATAGAAGCCTAGACAACAAAGCGCTGCTGTTAGATACACTTTTAGGAGAGAATAATGAGGACATGGAAGACATGGGATGAGTTATTAGCGGAACTGGAAGAAAAGGAAAAATTGGCTAGAATTGCCGGTGGTTCCGAGAAACAAAAGGCCCAAAAAGAAAAAGGAAAACTTTTGTGCCGGGAAAGGGTGGAGACCTTGGCGGATCCGGGATCCTTCGTAGAAGTTAATATGCTGGTGGAAACCCAGACCTTTGAGTTTGATATGCAGAAAAAAAAGATCATGGGAGACGGTGTAATCACTGGGTTTGCCACCGTGGATGGTCGCAAGGTTTTTGTTTACTCCCAGGACGTCACAGTCTTTGGGGGGTCTGCGGGAAAGGCTCACGGGGAACAGATTAACTACATCCTGAAGATGGCCAGAAAAGCGGGAGTTCCTGTTGTCGGTCTTTATGAGTCGGCCGGAGGGCGCCTTCAGGACGGCATGCAAAACGAATCTGGATACGGACGGATGTTTTTCGAAAACACCCAGTGTTCCGGCGTCGTGCCTCAGCTGGCCGCGATTATGGGGGCATGCACCGGCGGCGGAGTTTACTCACCGGCAATCATGGATTTTATTATTCAGGTGGAAAAAACCGCCCACATGTTCATCACCGGCCCGAAAGTCATTGAAGAAGTCACCGGTGCCAAGATGTCCTTTGAGGAATTGGGAGGTACGGGCGTTCACGCCAAAGAATCGGGAGTAGTTCACCTGGTGGCCAAAGACGATCGGCACTGTATGGAACTGATTCAAAAACTTTTGTCCTATCTCCCCCAGAACAACCGGGAAGCTCCGGCTATAGTTCCCACGGGCGATGATCCTTTCAGGCTTAACGATGTTCTCACAGACATCGTCCCGGCGGATCCCAAAAAGACTTACGATGTAAAAGGGGTTATACGGGAGATCCTTGACAAATCGGAGTTTTTTGAAATCCAGCCTTTTTTTGCGCGCAACATTGTTATCGGCTTCGGGCGCATCGACGGCCGAAGCGTAGGTGTGGTGGCCAATCAGCCGCGTTTTCTGGGAGGAACCATCGATATCAATGCAGCGGACAAAGCCGCCCGCTTTATCCGGTTTTGCGATTGTTTCAATATTCCCCTGATTGTGTTTGCGGATGTGCCCGGATACCTGCCCGGGATGGACCAGGAACAAAAGGGCATCATTCGCCACGGCGCCAAGATGCTGTATGCGTTTTCCGAGGCCACCGTTCCCAAGATCACCTGCGTGCTTCGCAAACTATACGGCGGGGCCATCCCGGCCATGTGTTGCCATGAAACCGGAGCAGATATCATGTTCGCCTGGCCGACTGCGGAGTTCGCCATGGTAGGGTCTGAAGCGGCCGTAAATATTCTCTACAAACGGGAAATCGAAAAATCTGAAGACCCCGTCAAGACCCGTCTTGAAAAGATCAAGGAATACAGCGATTCGGTCCTAAGTCCTTACTATTCGGCTTCAAAGCAGTATATCGATGCGGTCATCCGTCCCAGGGACACCCGGGCCTGGTTTGCGCATGCGCTCCGATTACTGGAAAATAAAACCCCTGAGCAGGTCATTTGGAAAAAACACGGGAACATGCCTCTTTGAGCACACCTAATTGAATGAGATGAAGGGTTAGGTTAGGAAAATTAATAAATGGAGGAATTTCGATATGCCAGGACCACTTGAAGGGATCAAAGTGTTGAGCTTCGGCCGTGTTCTTGCTGGACCGTTTGCCACCATGCTGTTAGCTGATCTAGGTGCAGAAATCATGAAGATAGAAGATCCGAAAAAAGGAGATATCGCTCGCAACAACGGTCCCTTCATCAAAGATCTCAGTTCCTATTTTCTCAGTGTCAATCGGGGAAAAAAAGGTATGACTTTGAATCTCAGGCATGAAAGAGGCAGAGAGATTGCTAAAAAACTGATCCCAAAGGTGGATATTCTGGTCGAAAACTATCGGCCCGGCACCATGAAAAAAATGGGACTGGCATATGAAGATGTCAATGAGCTCAATCCAGCCCTTATTTATGTCTCTATCTCCGGTTTTGGCCAGTTTGGTCCTTATAGCCATAAGCCGGCCTACGATATGGTGGCCCAGGGAATGGGGGGAACCGTGAGTATCACCGGTGAGCCCGGTGGTGCTCCGGTACGTGTTGGATATTCCATCGGGGATATTGGTGCAGCTCTTTTCGCAGTCAATGCAACACTGGCGGCACTTTATGAAAGGGAAAAAAGTGGGCAGGGCCAGCATATTGATGTTGCCATGCTGGACAGTCAAGTGGCGCTTTGTGAAAATGCCTGTGCACGATACTTTGCTACAGCAGAAATTCCAAAACCAATTGGATCCAGACACCCCATTGTGACACCCTTTCAAATTTTTCCAACTAAAACCGCTGAAATGGTCGTCATCGCTTTTAAAGAGAACGAATGGGAGAATTTATGCAAAGCGATCGACCGAAATGACTTAATAGCAGACCAGCGTTTCAAGACAGCGGCGAATCGAACCAGGAGTCACACTGTTTTGGAATCTATTCTTTGTGAAGTTCTCCGAAAAAAAACAAGAGATGAATGGATTTCTATTTTTGATAAAGCCGGTTTGACTTGTAGCCCGGTGAATAACATTGAACAAGTGGTTAAGGATCCTCAAGTCCGAGCGCGAGAAATGATTATCGAGTTGACACATCCGCGATTAGGTAAACTGAATATGGTCGGAACCCCCATGAAGTTTTCGCGCACACCTTGCCAAATTAATAAAGCCTCGCCTGAATTAGGTGAACACAACAAAGAAATTCTCACGGATCAATTGAACTTTTCTGAAGCTGAAATCGAAAAGCTAAGGGAAGAGGAGGTTATCTGAAGATGAAAATACTCAGGGTCAACATGCAGCAGATGAAGATTACATGCGAGGATCTTCCCGAGGAATGGAAACTTATCGGAGGCAGGGGACTGATTGCCAAAATTATGAACCAGGAGGTACCTTCTGATGTTGATCCCCTCGGTGCAGATAACAAGCTCATTATTGCTGGTGGCCCTCTCGCCGGAACCTTGGCACCGCAACTGGGCAGGATTTCGGTTGGAGCGAAAAGCCCTTTAACGTTCGGCATTAAGGAAGCCAACGCCGGCGGTTCGGCCGCCCAAAAGCTGGATAGGTTAGGGATACGAGCCCTTGTTATAGAAAATGCTCCAGAAGATGGGCACATTTATTGCCTTGAAATTTCTAAGGACGAAACCCGATTAGTGCTGGCTGATGAATATGCAGGTATGAAGAATTACACATTGGTAGAAACGCTCTATAAACAATATAACCGAAAGTCAGCGATTATTTGCGTGGGCATCGGCGGCGAAAGGAAATATAAGGGGGCTTCGATTTCTTTTACGGACATTTTGGGGGATCCTTCGAGGAATGCAGGCAGAGGAGGCTTGGGAGCGGTAATGGGTGGCAAAGGGCTAAAGGCCATTATCATTGATGATGCTGGCGCACCAAACGTAGAAATTGAGAATAAAGATTTGTTCAAAAAAACAGTACGCAATTTAACAGATACTGTAAAAAGAGATTTGTCCTGTGGTCTTTTCTCCACATTTGGAACCCCCCTGGCGGTGGCTCCCAACAGTTGCTTGGGAACCATGCCGGCAGTCAACTACGGTTCAGGCAGACCGGAGGGATTCAGGGAAATCAGCGGCGAAGTCATAAAGAGAAATGTCTGGGAGCGAGGTGGTAAATATCACGGTTGCATGCCGGGCTGTGTGGTGAAGTGTTCCATCATTTATAATGATGCCCAAGGCAAACGGTTGGCTTCGGCCTACGAATATGAAGCCATTGCAATGCTTGGAACCAATTTGGGCATCGACGACCCGGATGCAGTGGGACGTCTCAAATTTTTGTGTGATGACCTCGGCTTGGACCTGATCGAACTCGGCAGCAGCCTTGGTGTCGCGGCCAGTGCCGGGAGAATGAAAATGGGAGACGTGGAAGCTGCCATCAAACTTCTTAAGGAGATAGAAGAGGAGACGGATTTCGGTCGGGTTTTAGGAAACGGGGTGGTTTCCACGGCCAAAGCCCTTGATGTTAAACGGATTCCGGCAATCAAAGGGCAGGCCATACCGGGTCATGATCCAAGGGCTGTTAAGGGAACTGGTGTCACGTATGTCACCAACCCCATGGGACCTGACCATACGGCGGGCTTAACTTACAGAATGCCTTTACAAAAAGCCGGACAGATTAAAAACTCGCTCGGGGCTCAGATAAAAGCAGCGGTTTGCGATACAATGGGATATTGCATCAATTCTTTGCCGGGGGGAAGAACTTCGATTTATTCTTTCTTTCGTGACTTCCTAAATGCCCGCTATGGGATGCAGTTGACAAATGATGATATCGTTGAACTGGGGAAGCAGACCTTGAAAGACGAATTGAAATTCAACAGCAACGCCGAGTTTGGTAAAACCCGCGAAAGTCTACCGGACTTTATCCGCAAAGAGATGCTTTCCCCAACTAAAACCGTATTTGATGTGGAAGACTCTGAACTCACTGCGATATGGCAAGGACTGGAAAACTACAGAGAACCGCAAAAAATTTGGGAGATTCGCTTCCCCTCTTTTCCCCAAATCCTGTTTGGAGTCGGTGTACTCCAAAAATTGGACGGATACACCGAAAAACTCGGTGTTAAGAACGTTCTTTTAGTGGCAGATCCCATGATGGAGAATTTGGGATACACGAACGAAGTTCAGGGGATTTTAAAAAAGAGCGGCATAGCTTCAGCGCTTTTTTCTGGCGTGAAATCTGATCCGCCGGTGGAGGAAATTGAAGAAATCGCACAAATTTATAAAGAAGAAGACTGCGACGGGTTTTTCGCTCTGGGTGGAGGGAGTTCTATGGACGCAGCCAAAGCTGCCGCCCTAAGGGTATCCCATCCAGGAATTCTGGAAGAATACGAGAGTATTATGGGAGGGACAGCAAAAATAAAACCGGACCTGCCGCCTGTCGTTTGCATACCGACGACTTCAGGAACCGGAAGTGAAGTGAATAGTTACGCAATGATTACTGACAAGAAAAAAAATAGAAAATTCATTATCATGAGTAACTTTTTAGTCCCGAAATTGGCTGTGATAGACCCCAATTTGACGAGGACCATGCCTGCGGGGCTCACTGCCCAAACGGGTATTGATGCTATGGCGCATTGCGTTGAAGGCTATGTCGGTATGGCGATTCCCTATCATCCTTATTATGAAGCGCTTGGTCTCTATGGGATAAAATTAATCGGTCGGAGTTTGCGAAAAGCATTTACTCATGGAGAGGACATTGATGCCAGGACAGACATGTGCATGGCAGCGATTTACGGTGGAATCTGCTTTTCAAAAGGTCTTGGCGTGGGCCATGCGATTGGTCATATTCTTGGTGGATTATATCATATCCCCCATGGTGAGGCTGTTTCAGTGGCACTCCTTTGCTTTGTAAGAGCCAATCAGAAAGAAAGTGAAACACAATTTTCCGACCTCGCGTGGGCCTTAGATCATTCAAATGATCTGGAGTCCTCACTGATCAGGCTTTATAAAAACTTGGACATGCCGACGCGGTTTAGAGATCTGGCGATAAAAGAATCAGACCTCAAAAGAATTGCCTTCGAGGCATCACTGGACGTGCCAAATATGGTCGGAAACCCAGTTCCACTAAAAGAAGGACAGATTTTAAAGCTTTTGAAAGAATTTTATTAGGCAGGAAAATGTTCAAGCAACCTTCCTGAGTTGGCTCTGGAACGTATGTTACGCGCAATTTCCGATTCTTGATACATAAACATTCCAGGTTCCAATCGTTATTCGATCATGATGCAACCTGATGAATTGAGAGCCGATGCGATGCGCTCATTTTTAAAAGGATTAGATTATTTGTTAGGGGTAAAAGAATTAACCTATGATATTGCGTCGCTAGGACGGTATCAACGTCTTACCGTTCTCGCTCAAATGGGATGCGATGCATGAGATCCTTAAACCCTGGGCAATGAGGGAAAGGAAGACAAAATGGCGCTAAAAACAGGTGATGAATACCTAAAGTCGATCAAATCCCTTGGGCTGAAGGCCCATATGCATGGTGAAACGTCCGGGGCCTTGCCTGAACATGGTTTGGTGGAGCCCTCGCAACGGGCGGTCGCCTTCACTTTTGACTGCGCACATGACCCGGAAATCAGCGAAATGTTCTGTGTGGAATCGACACTTTGCAAAGATACGGTGAATCGGTTCACCCATCTGCATCAGAGCACGGAAGATCTGATAAACAAGGTTAAGATGCAGCGTTATTGTGGCATTAAGACTGCTTGTTGCTTTCAGCGCTGTGTGGGCCTCGATGCGGCCAATGCGATCTTCAGCACAACTTTTGAATGTGACCAGAAGCACGGCACAGAATACCACCAGCGGTTTAGCGACTACTGGAAATGGATCCAGAAAGAAGATTTGGTGGTGGATGGGGCTATGACCGACCCCAAGGGCGATAGGGGCAAACGACCGAAGGATCAAGCTGACCCTGATCTGTATTTACGAGTTAAGGAGCATAAGCCTGGAGGAGTGGTGATCAGTGGTGCCAAGCTGCACCAGACCGGCATGCTCAATTCTCACGAGATCCTTATAATGCCGACACTGACCCTCAGATCGGGAGAGGAGGACTGGGCTATTTGCTGCTCAATTCCAACAAATACAAAAGGTGTGCGCTATATCTACGGGCGACAAGCCAGTGACACGCGGAAGTTGGAGAAGTTCTCCCTCGATGTGGGCAACACTACTTTCGGTGGTCAGGAGGTGATGACCATCTTCGATAATGTTTTCGTGCCAAAAGAGCGCATTTTCCTTGACACTGAAATCGATTTTTCCGGTATTCTTGTCGAGCGCTTTGCCTCCTACCATCGCCAGAGCTACGGTGGATGCAAAGCCGGCGTCGGTGATGCCCTCATTGGGGCTACGGCCCTCATCGCGCGTATGAATGGAGTGGCTGAAGCCAGCCACATTAGAGATAAAATCGTGGAAATGATTCATCTCAATGAAACAATTTATTCTTGCGGAATTGCCTGCTCAGCTATGGGGCAGCAAACGCCGGCAGGCAATTATCAGGTTAATTTACTATTAGCCAACGTCTGCAAACTGAACGTTACCCGTTTCCCTTTTGAGCTGGCGCGGTTAGCCACCGATGTTGCAGGCGGCCTATTGGGCACCATGCCTTCTGCCGCCGATCTTTCCGATCCGGTTGCCGGGCCGTATATAAAGAAGTATCTAGCGACGGCCCCGGAAGTGGATGTTGTGGACCGGATAAAAGTGCTGCGATTAATTGAAAACCTGGTGGCGGGTGCAGGCGCGGTCGGTTATCTTATCGAGTCTATGCATGGGGCCGG
>CBDUUO010000013.1:0-17605 GCA_965370395.1 uncultured bacterium | reverse complement strand
AAAAAGGCGACAAAGTCCAGTTTCTGATTAAAAGACCCAATGCCGGTTTTGTGGTTATTAAAATAAGCTAAACAAAATTTAACTTTAACCGTAGATGCACCTTGGCAATTTGCCAGGTGCATCTGCGGTTAAATATCAAAAGTGTCCTATACTCACGCTAAATGAACAATTCGTGTCTTTCCCCATCACTTTTTTACACCATTTAACAACAATGCAATAATAATCAAAAGCCGGGCGAATTAACTTGAGTCATTTCCAGTTCGGTTTGCGCTTTTCCAGAAACGCGCGAATTCCCTCTGAAAAATCTTTGGTTCCGGAAAGCTTAACTGCAGCTTCGCACTCTATCTTCAGGCCTTCTTCAAATGACATGGCACCGCCTTCTGTAATCGTTTGTCGGATGGCAGCAAGGGCCTTGGCTGGTTTTTGCGCCAGCGATTCGGCATAGGTCTGAACTTCTTCATGCAAACGCCCGGGAGGATAAATCAAATCGACCAGCCCCATCGCCAGGGCCTCTTCGGCAGAGGCAAGCGTTCCTTCGTACAAATACCGGATGGCTCGCGGACGCCCTATTAGTCGTGCGAGGGCCTGGGTTGTGCCCACCGGCGGTATGAAGCCGATGTTTATCTCCGGCTGACCCAGACGCGCATCGGAGGATGCAAAACGTATGTCACAATGCAGCACCATTTCTAAGCCACCACCCGCAGCAACTCCGTGAATGGCTGCCAGCAGCGGCTTCGGTGACCGGCGCATTTGGGCTACAAGACCGTGGCAAATGGAGACCCACTCCGCCATGCCCTCTGTGCCGATGCCATCAAATACTTTAAGATCCGCTCCGGTGCTGAAATACTTTTCATTGGCACTGGCAAAAACGACGACGCGCACCTGCGGGTCATTGAGCAAGTCATCCAGCGCTGCCGGAACTTCGCGCAGCTTTTCCCAGTTAAAGGAATTAATTGGCGGACGGTTGTATTCGATCCATCCGACCCGCTCTTCAATTCGTATTTTAAGGTATTTATAATTCACTTTTAGTTATCCATTATAGCTTTAATTGAGCATAAAGGTTTCCATCAAAGTTACGTTCTATCATGAAGAAGAAGGTTCTCCATTTAGGTATGGTTTCAATGCTGCGTATATGGCAAAGTTAATAGGAGTCGGGACTCCATGCTCGCGTCCAAGGCAAACAACCGTTCCATTTAAGACGTCCAGCTCCAGGCGTCGGCCGGCGGCCAGGTCATAATACATTGAACCCCGTATCGATGGCTCCTGGCTGCTGAAAAAGTCAATGGATTGATCGACACATCCCTCAGGCAAGGTAGCACCGCTTGCTCGCGCAACTGCTTCGACTTCTTCCATGGTGCCCCTTAGCAAGTTACGGGTCTCCTCACATGCCAGAATTTCTCCCATGGGCAATCGTGTCAGGGTGGTAATACCATTCACGCCGCAGATCGCTATAAATTTTTGCCACAAGGCAACCTGAATATCCGAATGAAGCTCTGCCGTGATGCCGGAATTTTGCAACGTGCTTTGTAGCTTCTCATTTCGATGGCTCGTACCGCCTTCCATCTCTCCTAAAACAATTTTTCCGGGACCCGCCGTCTGAGCAATGACCCCGGGGGACTCGATTGTCGAAGAAACATACGAGACACAACCCACAATGTGCTCAGGCCCAATCACTTCTCCAATCTGTTGCTCATTGTCGATGCCGTTTTGCACCGAAAGAACGACTGTTTCCGGTCCTGTTAAAGGACGGATCTGGTCTGCGGCCACAGCGTTATCGTAAGCTTTGACGCAAAATAAGACAAAGTCGACAGGACCAATATCATTGGTATTATCTGTGGCTATAGCGGGAATGGTAAAATCTCCGGACAGCCGTGATTTTATTGCAAGACCGTTGTTGCGAATCGCCTCCAGATGAGCCCCTCGTGCGATAAAGGTTACCTCTTCACCGGCCCGGGCCAGGAGCCCTCCAAAGTAGCCACCGGTTCCTCCGGTTCCCATTACAGCAATACGCATGACATACCTCCTTTCACTTCGAGACCTAATTTATGCTTCGTCACATTTTTCAATTTCATTCCATATAGGTTTTTTGAATCCTATTCTTTGTCTTATTAAAATCGGGATCAAAAAAACTCAGTTCTTTTCAAGCGTCTTTATCGCCTGTACACATTTTTGCTGCCAGATAGGAACCCCCCATTTTTTAAACTGATCACGAGCCTCATTAAGCAAAGAAACGCTGTGCTCAGTTTCTTCTTTTTGAGCTAATAGTTGAGCTAAATAAAACCGTGTCTGGGCGGCGAGCAACACTGCACCGGATTTTTGATCTGCCTCTATACTTTTCCTGAATAAGGCTTCAGCCTGTTCAAAATCAGGTGAGTTGCCGCCTGTCAGCAGCCGTGCTTTTAAGAAATCAAATCTGGGTACATCTCTTTCCGGGTTTAATTCAACCAGGGGAAGCCCTTCTTTATAGTAACGTTCGGCGGCAGACCGATCGTTTAATTCGAGGGCGATCTGGACCAGGTTACAATAAGCCGCTTCCAGATATCTTCGGTGGGGCGTATCCTTTATGGCGCTTAAGGCTTTTTTATAAAACAGGCGAGCATCATCTAATTGAATATCAGCTGCCAATGCATTGCCTTTGGCCGCATAGCAAAGGAAGTGCAAAATAGGGGAATCGGATCCTTCCACGATTTTAAGAACTTTTTCTACCCGGGCCAATGAGCCATACTCTTTACCAATAAGCGCTTCAAAGGCACTATGCCAGAGCGCGCACCAGGCACGAGTCTGCAGATTGGATACCTGTTCCAGGGTCGGAGTATAGCCTTTTTCTAAAAGCTTCTTTGTTTCCTGGATTCTTCCCTGGAGCGCCCGAATGTATCCTAAATGATGACAGCTATGGGTGTAGGGCATAAAGGGCACTTCTTCTAAGTATTCGGATTGAGTGCTAGATGTCTCATGAGAACTGATAACCTCTGTATAAAGAGCTGCAGCTTTCTGCCACTGAGCCAGAGAGAAATAGGTCGCGGCCAAAGAAAATTTTACGGAATTAATGAGTGTATTCGTTTCCTTATCTTTAGGAAGCTCCAGAATTTTCAATAAATATGTTTCGGCCAGCCGATACTGGTTTTTCATAAAATGAGATAGTCCAAACTCATAATACACTTTGCCCAAACGGACTCGATCTTTAAGGGATTGTGCTATGGGTTCTGCTTCCTTACAGATTTCAATCGCTTTATCTTGATCACCGGTGAAGTGCAAAGGCCATATCATTTCTAACAGTATGTCGAGTAATGTTTCCTGGCGCGATCGATCATCCGGGAGGTGTAGCAGGCAAGATTTGGTCTGTTCAAATACGGCGACAGCTTCTTGAAATTGACTCAACCTGTAAGCTCTATTAGCTGCCAGACGCCCATATTTAACTGCTTTGGCCCAGTTTTCAGCTTGTCTGAAATGATGATGTAAGATGTTCACCTGTTCTTCAATCCGGTCCTGATGGAGTTCTTCGATAGCCTGACCGACCAGTCCGTGCAGTTCTTTGCGTTGTTGATGGAGCAGTGTTTCATATGTTACTTCCTGCGTTATGACATGCTTAAACATGTATTCCATTTCCGGAACCACCCGGATTTGCTGGATCAATTCTAAAACCTTTAGGTTTTCCAGAGATTGGGAGAGCTGTTCTTTGAAAGTGGAAATCTGCTCAAGAATGCGCCGGGTGAATTCACGGCCGATGACGGATGCCAGCCGCATAGACTCGCGGGAATATTGATCCAGTCGATCCAATCGTGAACGTATCACTGCCTGCACGGTATCGGGTAAAGCCAGTTTATGCAGAGGCCGTGTCAACATGGCCTGTCTGTCTTTAATTTGAATGGTGCCTTCTTCGATAAGTGCACTGGAAATTTCTTCTATAAAGAAGGGATTTCCGCCGGTACGCTCGTGGATCAAAGGTGCAATTCCATCCGGTAGACGGTCTGCGCTCCAGACGGATTTGATGAAGTCTTCGCAAGTTTGGCCATCTAACGCCTTTAAAATAACCGGGGTATGATGGCTCCAGTTAGCCCAATAGGAAGAATACTCCGGTCGATAGATGACCAATAGCATCAAAGGATATGGGGTGATAACGCTGACCAGATGTTTGAGAGTCGAATCTGATGCTTCGTCAGCCCAATGCCAGTCCTCCAAAAGCAACACCATCGGCTGCCTTTTGGTGTTAAGGGTAATTATTACAGTTAAAGCTTTCTGAATTTCATTTATTAATTCCTGGCCTTTTAAGTGGGTAGGTAAAGGATACTCTTCGCTCGAGATAGACAGCAGATACAGGTAAATTGGAAGGTATTGTTCGAGAGTTTGATCAATAGCCAAAGCATTGGAAACCACCTTTTCATGTAATTCGATTGGCGTGTCTTCGTTACTTAAATTTAGTCCGCGCCTTAAGGCATTGATAAAGGGAAAGTAAGGTATGCGGGTTCCATAAGATTGGCAGCGACCCTGCAATACGGTGATGGTATTTCGGTTGAGACTGTGCCGAAATTCATAAACCAGGCGGCTTTTACCCATACCGGCTTCGCCAACAACGGTTACAAATTGACCGTTGCCTGACATGGCTTTATCCAGGCAGGAATAGAGTGCGGTCAGCTCTTGCTCTCTGCCTGTGAATGAAGTAAAGCCCCGCTGTTCGGCAGCTTCGAAGCGGGTCTGGACGGTTGACTCCTTTATCACACGATAGGGGATGAGCGGTCGGGTTTTACCCTTTACGATTATCTCCTCAAGAGCTTCGGTTTCAAAATACGGGACGATTAGTTTGAAAGTTTCCGGGCTAACCAAAATTTCGTCCGCCTCTGCACGTGTGGCTAGACGAGCTCCAATGTTAACCGTGTCGCCGGTGATGCCGTAGCTGCCATCGCGGACATCTCTCAAATGAGTTACTACCAGGCCGCTGCTGATCCCACTGTGCATCCGAAGTTGCGTACCGATTGGATCTTCCACCTCAAGGCTGATTTGTCGCACTACCCCGTGAAGCTCCTTGGCTGCCCTTACTGCGCGAACCGGATCATCTTCATTAGCGGTTGGTATGCCGAAAAGGGCCAGCACTTCGTCTCCCGCAAATTGGTTGACGATACCCTCGTGGCGTTCAAAGATATGCACCGCCTCCTTTTTGATCCGGCTCATGATCTCCTCCACTTCTTCGGGATCGAGTTTTTCATTCATTGATGTATAGCCGGAAAGGTCCGAGAAGACGACAGTTGCCTGACGGCGCTCACCTTCAGATAGCGACGAGGGTTCAGGCATCGTGGATAGCGGTTGAGAAGATTCTAAACTTCCTTGAAAGCCGTTGGAAGAGACTAATTGAGCAAGACTTTGACCGCACTCATTGCAAAACTTGCTGCCCGCCGGGTTTACCTTTGTGCATTGTGGACAAGCAAGTTCCAATTTATTTCCGCACTCGTTGCAAAACTTTGCATCAGGTGGATTGTCAAATTGGCATTTTAGGCATCTCATAAGCTGCCCTCCGGGCTGAGCGCAAAGCTCAAAGGAGAAAAGGATCTTGATCCGTAAAGTCCACTACTCCGATATAAGCAATGCGAACTATGTTGAGTCAAACTTGTGTTTTTTAGCGAGCTTTTTTACTTCTTGAAGGAAACTTAATCGGTAAAAACATGGGTGTTTTTTCTTTATACTTTAAATATGCATCGCCATATTCTTTCAAAACTTGTCTTTCTTATATGCGTGTAAAGTACTGCTATTTTTTAACGGCAAACAAATTCCACTCTCCCGGAATCCCCTTAAGAGCGTGCGCCCCGCGGTGTTCGAAGCGGATTTCCGAACCAGCCGTTGCGTCTTTAATCGTGCTTGATACCCAAACTTCTCCTGCTTCTGCTCTGGCGGCCACACGGGCCGCGATGTGAACGGCAATACCGCACACAGCATCACGGGTTACCTCGCATTCACCCAGGTGTAAGCCGGCCCTGATTTCTATGCGGATTTTCTGAATTGCCTCCTGGATGGCATGGGCACAATTGATCGCACTGATCGGTTTATCGAAAGTGGCGAAAAATCCATCTCCGGCGGTATCAACCTCATGGCCGCCAAATCTCGCTAGCGCCTTTCGTACTAAAATGTGATGACGCTCAAGGAGATCCTTCCAGCGCCGATCTCCGATTTCCGATATGCGGCCGGAAGAACCAACAATATCTGTAAACAAAATTGTAAGCAGCTGCCGGCTGGGCTTATTGACGACTTCGTCAGGCACTTCCAGATCTTTTTCAGTAGAATCCAGACCGAGTTCAGCTCCAACAATTTTGGCGAGCCAGCCGTCAACGCTGGATGGGCCGAAGTCGTTCATAAGCGAATGATAGATGGAACCATCTATGGTTACCGCTGTCTTTTGCAGTGAAGTGAATCCAAGAGGGAAAAGGATTTGTTCGAAGGTTGGAAGATCTATGACGGGAAAATAGATTCTGCGCAAGCTGGGTCGAAGTTCCATATAGGCCCTTTTCATATCCAAGAAGCATGCACTTACGGCCGCTGACGGTATTTCTCCGGTGCTGTGATCCAGCCATCTTCTACAAAACAACACGCGTTCACCATCTGCAACCGGATTCTCACGCAAATGCTGGAGCCAGACAGAAGTTAAAGGATCTTCTTCAAGAAACCTTGGATCGATCTTTTCAGGTTCAAAGAGAATATAAAATGCTGCCAATTCGCCTTTGCGGGTCTTGACGACCATAAAGGTTTCAGGGTGTCTTGCCCACCAGCGCTTGATTAATCGGGCTGATTCCTGCGGCTCTGAAGATTCTGTAATAATACGAATATCCATGCCATCATCGGAAGTGGCCGGTTCAACTCTTAGATCGGTTGCACCCTGTGGGAAGAAAGCTTCCCTGACGACTGGATTTTCTATCATATACAGCAAATCCGCTGTATATTGCCATAGACTGCGGGCAACCGCATGGCGGGATTTTTTGGTGAAATACAGATAAGCGCGTTTTCGATAGGTTCGGTAGCGGTCAGGATCCCGCCGGGCCAAATCTCTGGATATCGTGTCACGCACAACATCTTGCAAAATGAGGCCTTCTGCTGTTACATCAATAAAAGGCAGTTCCTGCAGGTTGTCGAATGCCCCACGTGCACTGGAACTGTCGAGCAATGTTCTGAGCAAAGGCTCGGTAACTCGGCGGACCGTTGAGGTGGCTCTTACCGTTTCTTCGGTTTTAGATGGAAGCCCTGACAGAAAAGCCTGGGTGAGCTGTTTTAACACCTTTGGTGGGGGGCCACCGGAAATTTCTAAGGCCGGTTGGGTTTGGATGGCAGCTGCAGCCATTTCCAGTGCCAGGGGATAGCCTTGAGCAAAACGCATTACCTGTTTCGCCTGGGCCTGCGAAAGCCCGCGTGAGTGCAACATAATTTGAGCGTCATACGATAAAAATTCGCGCAGTTCAATTGCATAAAAAAGGCTTTGCCAACCCGGAGAAATCGTCCAGCCGGCGCTCGGTTCCTGGCGTCCTGCGATGATGGTGAAAACGTTTTCTGATAGGGCCGGTATAAAAACCTGGCGCAGCCAGGTGTCCATCAGGCCAAATGTCTCGTAGGTATCCAGTGCGAGTACGGTGCGCCGACCCGATTCAACCAGGCAATTCACCACAGAATTAAGATCCGGTTCGGGTTCCTGCATCTGTAATGCCCTGGCGATAGCCTCCTGGAATCCCTGGGGGGTGGGCTCAATTTCCCGGCAATCCAAAATATAATGATCAACTTTCCCTCCAATCTCCCCTAATGCTGCCTGTATAAGGCGTGACTTGCCGATTCCGCCGGGACCGTGAATGAAAGCGACTATAAATGGCGGATCAGTTGATTCAATGGCATGTGTCAGTAAAGAAAGTTCTTTTTGCCTGCCGACGAATGTACTTTTGGCGGCTTCCGATAATCGATCGGAAATCCTTCGCGGCTTGCCGGCTATGATGTCGTTTTCTGTCGAATGAGATTTAAACTGCACGCCCATTTTTTTGTCCCCTTTCAAGAGTTAATTTTTCTTCAAGAACACGAGAAAAAACGAGAAGTACGCACTATTGACTGGTCTATGGAGTTGTGTGAATGATCGACTATAAGAAGAATTTTCGCTGAAAAAAGAATCAGAGTAGGGAAGCGGAAAGCCGGTTCGGATACCCGGTAAGAATTGTTCCAGGCGTTCCATCAGACCGCCAAGTAAGTACGACAAAGTGGCATATCGGTCAAGAAAATTCTATCATAGGTTTATTCGCCTTCGCCAGAATACCCTGCAGCTTGGTGCAGGGATGAATGGCGGGGCGAACCGCGTCGAAGCTCGTCAGAGCGAAGACGGGTTGGTTACGGCGCAATTCCGCTTTGATACCCCGCAGCTTGCTGCGGGGATCTTCATTTAAGAATAATGTATTCTGTATAATACGGGTTGACAGAGTTCGATAAAGTAGATACTTTAAAACAAAGTGTTTACTTGGAGGAATTTGCCATGGGTACCATAACAGCCAAACAATTAAAGCAAAAAACTGGCGAAATTATTAAGCGCATAAAATCAGGAGAGCGACTGACACTGACTTACCGGGGAAAACCATTGGCGATCATTGAACCGACTTCAGACAAGGATAAAAGTGATTTGTTGGAATTAAAGGAATTCCAAAAAGCGTGGGAGTCAATTGAATCGACGCTTGATCGAGCAAAACCCAAGTTTAAAAATTGGCAGGAGGCCACCCGGTGGATCCGAAACAGGAATTGATTTTGATTGACACCAATATCTTTGTGATTGATCTGCGATATAAAAGAGATGTGAATTTTAAAAAAAATCAGGCTTTTTTAGTCGAAATTGCGCAAAGCGGGTCAGGATTTACAACCCTTGTAAATTTAATGGAGCTTTGCGGTATTCTCTCCTTTAACCTGAATCCAATGCAGTTAAAAGATCTTTGGCTCTATTTTCAGGAACGGTACAAGGTTACAGTTCTTCCTGCTCCCGATATGAAAGGTAATTTACCGGCAGTTGAGATTGCAAGGATTTTTGGTATTCTGTGTGAAAAAACATCTTTTGGTGATGCCCTGATCCTGGCGTTTGCCGAAAAGTACTTACCCTTTGTAGAAACAATGGTAACCTGGGATATTGCGCATTTCAAGAATAAGTACAGCGGACAAGTACTAACCCCCGAAGAATTTATCGCTGCTTAATGAATGACAGAGCCGCCAAATTAACTGCCCTGACGATTGCATCGCTGAGTTCGTTTATTACCCCGTTTATGCTCTCTTCGATCAATATTGCGCTGCCGGTGATTGGAAAAGAATTTAAAACCGATGCGGTATTATTAAGCTGGGTCGCCACCTCCTACCTGTTGGCTGCCGTTGTGGCCCTGGTGCCCTTTGGCAAGCTGGCGGATATTTATGGCCGGAAAAAGATCTTTTTGGTCGGAATGAGCCTTTTTACCATTGCGTCTTTTCTTTCCGCTATTTCGGTATCGGCACCCATGTTGATCTTTTTTCGAATCTTTCAGGGTGGCAGCAGTGCCATGTGCTTTGCCACCAGCATGGCCATATTAATGTCGGTGTATCCGCCCGAAGAACGGGGAAAGGTTTTGGGGATTGCTGTAGCGGCGGTTTACAGTGGATTATCCTGTGGTCCGTTTTTTGGCGGACTTATCATCCATCATTTTAGCTGGCGCAGTATTTTTTTGATCAATATCCCCTTCGGTGTGCTGATTATCTTGCTGATCCTTTTTAAACTAAAAGGCGAGTGGACCGGAGCGGAGGGCGAGAAATTCGATTTGACCGGCTCAATCATATACGGCACATCCATTTTCGCTTTTATGTACGGTATTTCAATATTGCCGACCACCCTGAGTGTCATTTTGATTTTAACCGGCCTTGCGGGGCTTGTGGCGTTTGTTAAGTGGGAAACAGTTATAACAAACCCGGTATTTGAGGTCTATCTGTTCATTAACAACCGCACCTTTGCGTTTTCCTGTCTGGCGGCTTTAATCAATTACAGCGCGACCTTTGCCGTAGCGTTTTTGCTGAGTCTATATCTGCAATACATAAAAGGTCTAACTCCCCAGGGTGCCGGGACGGTGTTGGTTTTTACACCGATCATGATGGCAGTTTTTTCTCCATTTGCGGGCAGACTTTCCGACAGGATCGAACCGCGGGTGCTTTCCTCCCTGGGGATGGGCCTAACCACGCTGGGATTGTTGTTTTTAATCTTGCTGGATAATCAAACAATGCTGATGTATATCATTGCCTGTCTATTGGTACTCGGATTCGGCTTTGCCCTGTTTTCATCACCCAACATGAATGCCATTATGGGTTCGGTGGACAAACGATTTTACGGAATTGCTTCGGCATCGGTGGGAACCATGCGACTTCTGGGCCAGGTGATGAGCATGGGAATTGTAACGTTGATATTTTCCCTGTTTATCGGCCGGGCGCAGATTACGCCGGAATACTATCCCATGTTGATGAAAAGCATCAAGGTGATGTTTATGGTCTCTTCCGGCCTTTGCATTTGTGGGATTTTCTTTTCGCTTTACCGCGGCCGGCTGCGGCCGGACAATTAATAATATATTAGAATCCCTTGGCAAGAAGCAATACCAAGTCTTAGAGTAATGGCTGGTTATTTCATAAAGCCTGGGGATCGTCTCGCTTTTGGCGAGACTTGAGGACCACTTCGTTTGAGGAGCACTCCGCCTGCCACTCCTAAGTAACAAATAGCGGGCACGCGAGCTTTAGGTTAAAGGCAATTTTAACAATCCAAATTCCAGATTCTAAAATCCAAAATCGTATTTATTCTACGTTTCCTTTCAAGCCGATTTCTTCGGCCACATCACGCATGCCCATGATGGTGTCGGTGATCAGCTCGGAAAGCTCCACGCCCAGCATTTCGGCACCCTTTTCTATGATGGAGCGATCGACCCCGGCGGCAAACTGTTTTTGTTTCCATTTCTTTTTAACGGACTTGGCTTTCATATCCATCACGCTTTTGGAAGGCCGCACCAGTGCTGAAGTAACCACCAGCCCGGTGAGCTCATCAATGGCGTACAGGACCTTTTCCATATCCGATTCGGGCTTGACATCGCTGCAAATTCCCCAGCCGTGGCTGACCACCGCACGGATATACTCTTCGGGCCAGTCATTTTCTTTGAGAATTTCCTCGGTTTTTTTGCAGTGCTGATCCGAAAACTGCTCATAGTCCAGGTCATGAATCAGGCCGATCACGCCCCATTTTTCCTCGTCCTCACCCCGCTTGCGGGCCATGTAGCGCATGACGCCTTCTACCGCCATGGCATGTTTTATCAGGCTTTCGTTTTTGTTGTATTGCCTCAGAAGCGCGAGCGTTTCTTCCCGGGTCGGAACATTTGTGCCCATGTGAATCCCTCCTCATTGGGAACGTATTATGTATTAATCCTGTAATTCAATAACACTTATCCCGTAGCAGTCAAGCCATATCGTTTATTTCCTCTTGATCCTTTTAACTTGACCGGTTATTTTGATTTCAAACCCTGGATTTTACAGGGAGCACATCTTCGCAACGGGGGAGGCTCCCCGCCGGAAAGGATACTGAGCTTGAAAGTGGTGCTGGACTCTTCTTTTCAGAAAATCCGTCTCATTGAACTTTATATTCGGAATGTCGGCGCAAATTTTTTGGGTTTCTTTATCATTGCCCTGCTCAATCTTTTCACCCCGCTTGAATTTTTTAAAATCCAAAGGGCCTTTTTTTTAGCCGGCGGCTGGGTGGTGATCCTTTCTTTTTATCCCCTCGCGATTTGTATCGGAATTACGCTCCAATATATCGTCCAGCGTCCAATTACGGAGATGATAAACCGCATGCGTCAGGGATTGAAAATTGAAGCCGCTCTGGAGGAAAAGGCCAGACGCCGGATATTGAATTTGCCTGTTATTATTGGCCTGGTCAACTTTGCCATGTGGATCGGTTTAACCGCCCTGTTAGGGATATTTTTCATGATATTTAGAGATGCACCGCTCCGGATCGGTTTTTTTGTGCAGTTTCGCGGATTCATGGTCGGTTATATTTCCGCCATCATTTCATTTTATCTAGTGGAAGCTTATAGCAGAAGGCGGCTGGTTCGGATTCTATTTCCCGAAGGCAAGCTGGCATCCATACCGGGGACTGTGAAATTTTCAATTCTTAGAAGAATCCGGGTGCTCTATGGCGTGGGCACGCTGGCTCCGATGATTATTCTGGTGGGCACGCTTTTATTTATTTTATGGGAAATAGATGCAACCCAGATTTCCGCTGCTGATTTTGTCCGGGAGTTTCTTATTTTTTCAATTGTTCTGTGTGTCATTTTTCTATTTGTTGGTGCCAGATTGAACATCCTTTCAGGCGAGTCGATTATTCAGCCCATTACCGACATGATGGTGCTGGTACGCCGGGTGAGAAAAGGGCATTTCAAACAAAAAGTACGGGTGATTTCCAATGATGAACTGGGGGTGCTGGGTGACGGCATGAACGAAATGACCGCCGGACTTATCGAACGCGACCGGATGCGCCGGTCGCTGCATCTGGCCCGGGAAGTTCAGCAAATCCTTTTGCCCCGGGAGAACCCCGAAATTGAGGGCCTGGACATTGCAGCCACCATCGTTTACTGCGATGAGACCGGGGGCGATTATTATGATTTCCTGGACACCGGTGAAACGCGCCCCGGGGGATTCACCATGGCCATCGGGGATGTATCCGGTCATGGTATTCCGTCTGCCCTGATGATGGCTACCGCTAGGGCTTTTCTCAGGCAACGCTCTATGTTGCCCGGCACTCCGGCAGATATTGTATCCGACGTTAACCGCCAGATGACCAGAGATTTTGCAGAATCAGGCGGTTTTATGACATTGTTTTATCTGACGATCGACTCTGCAAATAAGCGTCTTTATTGGGTTCGCGCCGGACATGATCCGGCCATTTTTTATGATCCGGGAACAGATTCCTTTGAAGAGCTTCGCGGTGTGGGTATGGCCCTGGGCGTAGATGTTAATAGGCGCTACGAACAATTTCAGAAAACCGACCTGAAACAGGGTCAGGTCATCGTACTGGGGTCCGACGGGTTCTGGGAGGCGCGTAATCCTCAAGGTGAAATGTTCGGAAAGGAACCCATCCATCAAATCATTCGTCGGAATCCCCAGGCCATTGCCGGAGAAATACTTACATCCAGTTTCAATGCTTTTAATGTTTTTCTGGGCGACCGCGCTCCCGAAGATGATGTTACCCTGGTGGTGATTAAGGTTACAAAGAACTAGTATTTTGTATTTGGTGTTTGGTTGCTTCCGTGCTAAACACTAAACACCAGACACCATGGTTGTCTATTATAAGGAGGTACTCTATATGGCCCCTGGGATCGATAAGCTCAGCGAATTTGCGATGGATGCCATCCATCAGGCCGGCGAAAAAGCGATGGCTTATTACGGCAAAGGCAAGCCGCAGGTAAAATTTGACCAAAGCGTGGTTACCGAGGCTGAAATTCAGGTTACCGATGTGTTTCAAAATTGTTTAAATCAGGAATTTCCCGAGCATCAGATTTTTCGTTTTGGCGAGGTAAACAAAGATTACTCCCATGAGCAAAAACGGTACCTCTGGATATTTGACCCCCTGGAAGGGGTGGCCAATTTCCAGGCAGGCATTCCCATCTGGGGCATGTCCATTGCCTTATTGGATAATTTCTGGCCGATATTGGGCGTGTTTTATATGCCGACCACTGGTGATTTGTTTCACGCCCGGCCAGGCAAAGACGCCTTCCGGGGCAATGATAAGATCCGGATACCCGGTGCCGGCCTTATCGATAATGAAAGCCTTTTGTTGACGTACTCCCGATTCAATGAAAACTACCGGTCCACCTTTCCGGGTAAAATCCGATCATTGGGATGTGCATCCGCTCATATCTGTTACGTGGCCATGGGCCGCGCTGATGCAGCCATCATCACTCATGAATCCTTTCAGGGGCTGGCAGCCGCACGCGTTATTGTTGAAGCTGCCGGGGGCGAAATCTGTAAGATTGACGGCAGCGATTTTCACTTAAATGATTATTTAGACGGGCGTGGAATAGACGATCATCTTCTGATTGCGGCCGCGGAAAACCTTTCCCAGGTCAGGCGTTTCCTCCAGCGGCTATAGTCATGTGTGATTTTAAACAATGCAAATTTTAATCGGCAAACTGTTTCCACCTATCATTTTAAGTGTTCTTTTTTTATTTGCTCCTTCAGATCAGTACGCCACCGAAACCCATGAATATGTGGTTCTGTTCTCACATTCGGGCGAATATCTGAATTCTGAATCCATAACAAGCGCAGATGTGAGCCTCGTAAGTTCCGAATCGCCCGGCGATTCATCCGCGGCAAATACGGCGGGACCACAGGGTCGGGTTTTGACTCGCCTGGACATTTATGAAATCATCTTTGGGACGCTTTTGTCTCTTATCGGTCTTACGCTGATAACCCTGTCCCTTCTGCGCTGGAAAGCGAATGATCTATCCCTGATTTCTTTTGGAATATTATGTTTTCTATACGGCGCCCGTACCAAAGCTTTTCAGTTTCTCTTTGACATTCCATTTCCTTTCTGGAGTTATACCTATTGGTTTATTACTTATCTCATTCCCATCCCGGCCTGGTTATTTTTCAAACAGTTTCTCGGAAAGGGCTGGAAATCATCCTTTCGACGGCTGTTGCAAGTCCAAATTGTCTTCTCAATCACCGCCATTTCAGTATGTGCCTATCTAGGGGATCCTGCCGCAGCGATGTTGGGCAACAACATTATCGTCGTCATCGGGTTTTTGATAGTCATTGCTAATTTGTTTCAACCGCACCTGCAACGAAATCGTGAATTGAAAGTACTAAGGGCCGGATTTTTGATTTTAGCGCCATTGTCTTTGCATGCGAATATTGCCCCTTGGTTCGCAGAAGGATACGAGAGCCTGAATCTTGAATGGTTGGGTTTTATCATTCTTATTTGCTGTCTGGGCTATGCTGTTGCCAGTCGTTTCTTTCAAAATGAAAAAGATCTGATTACCATCGCCCATGAGCTTGAAACTGCCCGGCAAATTCAGTCCTTCATTCTACCCGGAGAAAGTGTTGATGTAGAAGGTCTTCAAATCGCGGCCCGCTATATTCCGATGGCCTCAGTGGCCGGTGATTTTTACGATTTCGCAAAAGTAGACGATAAACATATGGGCTTAATCGTGGCAGATTATAAGTATGGCTGAAGTCATGCGTAATTTGCTCGAAAACGAGTTTATCCGGATTATTTCATAAGCGACAAATTCCGGTTTTTTAAGACAGGATTAACAGGATTAATTGGATTTCTTTTTTCGCATCTGAAAAATCCTGTAGATCCTGTCTAATTTAAATATTTTTTAAAAATGGATCTTAAACTAAAACAAATACCGAGGCCGATCTATCTCAGATACATTTTGCTTAATATTCCGGGATTGGCGGCGGTTATTCTGATCTTGATTATTATCCAGTATTGGGTTGTACTGCCGGTGATGAAGCGTTTGTTGCCAGTATGCTGGCGGCGCTACCGGAATAGGCTTTAAAGCCCTCGCTTAAAAATTAAATTGTGCTATAATCTTAAAATAAGCATGGTTTATCTTGTCCCTTACCAGCTTGACTTTAAGTCCATCATGGCCGGGTTTTAATTATGGACACGGATACAGCCGACGACGCTAAAATTATCGATTGTCCTCAATGCCGCATTAAAAATCCCATTGAGTCTGATATTTGTTATAAGTGCGGCGCCTCTCTGCATGAAATGCCGGCAAAAAAAGCCAGTCGCTCCTGGCTTCCGGTTGTCGTATTTGCCCTTTTTGTCGTGGGCGTGCTTTATTTTTATTATCGTTCGAACAGCACCATTCCACCATCATCAAAATCGAATCTTTTTTCCAAAAACCGGGTGACTTCTACCCCCAGGCAAGCCAGGTTACCCGAGAAGGCTTCCGTTGTTAAAGCCGGCACTGAAAGTGAAGCCGATGCCGATCAGATAAATATTCCGGTCGGGTTGCTTCGGATCAGAGATATCGCCGGCCATCTGATTTCGGAAATTACGGTGCCGGTGGTTGGCGGCGGCTGGGTTGCGCTGCCCACCCGGCTCGGTATCGGCGGTTCCAGCTGGGTGCTTCAGATGAGTTCGGGAGGTCGGCAGGATATTGAAGGCGGCATCATAAACGATCTGGATCAAATCAGCCTGTGGCGGATCCGGGAGGATCAGATCCTTGAAAGCCCCGAGCTATATCCCTGGTCTGCGGGCAAACCGCTGACCTGGCTGGGCCTCAGATCCCATGATCCGCCGGAGCCGCTTGAGATAGGCGGTATCGGAAGACAGGGAAATGTCAGTAAAGGTTCCATGCCGGACGGTATAAACGATTCCGGCGTGTTTATTCAGGATGGCCGCGTGGTTGGCTGGACATTCGGCGATCTCATTGACGGCGCATTTTTGTGGACCGGCGATGTGGGTCGCAATCTAAAAGTCGAAATCCGGGTCGACGATTATTATCGACTCACCTTCGCCAACAGCCGGGAAGAAGAGTTCGCGCTGGCGCTTGCCATGGGTGATGACTACTCGACTTTAGATCACCTGGAAGCGTTTGCCCGGGCGTTCCGTTTTGATCCCAAGCTTTCTGCCAGCCAGACTCCCGACTATCTGAAACCCGAGGCGGTGATCAGCCAATTGCGGTTGCTGCTCGCGCGCGCGGTTCAAGAAGGTTTTGGATTCCAGGCGGTCAATTATTTTGATGCCGAGGTCCTTGCTCAGGCCGATGATGTCTCTTTGATGTCGGATGTGGTTATTCTGGCTGCAGAAAGTTTCGGCCTGGAAGAAGCGGTCAATTTAACGGAAAACGCGATCGAAGATATGGAGCCGAAAAGCAATCGCGAAAAAACGCAGCTAAATGAACTTCACTCCGGTCTTTATCAAAACTGGCTAAATGCGCTGCTTGAAGGCGGAGATATTCAGGCTGCCTGGCGGGTTTATGAACGCGGCGGCCGGCAGCGGCCGGATGACCTCAACATTTATCTATTCAGTGTAAAACTGGCCCTGGCAGAAGACGACTGGGCAACGGCGGAAAAGCTTTTGGCGGCCAAAGATTATCCTCCGGCTCTCAGGGACCAGGTCAGAAGCTTGCAGGCGCAGATTTCCGAACTGAAAGGGCAACAGGGAAAGATTATCATCCGCTTTGCACCGGGCAGCCGGCAAATACCGGTGACCGCCTCAATCAATCAGGTGACCTCACAGGAGTTTGTCGTTGATACGGGTGCATCGATGGTCACCATACCGTTTTCAACCGCCAGAAATCTTGGCATCGTCATATCGGTCCGAAATCCGCGCCGCAAGGTCTATACGGCCAGCGGTGAGCTCTATGCGCCTGAAGTCGTTCTGGATTCAATCACTTTAGAGGGTTTTGAGACCTATAATGTAAAAGCACTGGTGATGGATCTTCCCAATCAACCCGATTTGGGCCTGCTGGGCTTAAATTATCTGCGCCGGTTCAGAATGGATTTGAATACCGATGATGGGATGTTGTTGCTGGCACCTAAATAGGCTGCTTTAAAAATCTTCGATAACGCTTCCTTTTTTCACATAATTTTCAATATGACT
>CBDUUO010000012.1:0-18173 GCA_965370395.1 uncultured bacterium | reverse complement strand
GAGATCGCATCGAGGCCATTATCAAAGAGGAGATGGGACATATTCGGGTGCTGACGAAGGAACTGGTCGCTCAGACCAGTTAGTGTTGCGCCCCGCAAGTAATTTACAAAACACAGATTGGTTTTATAAATCTTCTTTTTCAAATATAAATTGGTTTAAATCCCAAATTTCAAGCACCAAATTCCAAATAAATCTCAAATTCCAATGAATCAAATTCCAACATGTTTGAATCATTGAAAATTCGAATTTGGCTATTATTTGTTATTTGTGAATTGGTGCTTGGGATTTTTTTAATTAAAGAACTCAACTGAACTAAAATATACCACACGACTTTTGTAACATTTTTGTGGGAAATAACACTAGAAATGGGTGCTTTTTTTATTCGATATCCTTGCCGTATTCGGCCAAATCTTCAATCCCCTGGCGATCCAGCAGCGTAATCTTGGGGCCCTCTACGCGAATTAAATTTTGCGCGGACAGCTTTGCAAAAATTCGGGACAATGTTTCCGGAATGGTGCCCAGGAGGCTGGCAAGCTGGCCCTTTGATACATTTAAAGTTACCGCATCCCCGGCACCCTGCTCCTCTGAAAGATATATCAGATAAGAGGCCAGGCGAGCCGGAATTTCTTTCAAGGACAAATTTTCAATTTGAGCCGCAAACTGGCGCAGCTTTTTTGACATAATCGCCAACAGATTCAACGCCAGGGACGGATTGGCCGTCACCAGATCAACAAAGGCGCTTCTGGGAAAAAAAAGAAGGCGACTTTTCGCCAGGGTTTGCGCATTGGCCGGCAATTGTTGTCCGGTAAAAATCGTTACTTCTCCAAAAGACTGCCCGGCTTCGAATATATGCAGGATCTGCTCTTTGCCCTCCGACGAAACTTTATAAATTTTGACCCGGCCGTCAACAACAACAAAAAACCCTTTGGTTTCATCTCCTTCTGAAAATATGGTCTGCCCTTTGTTATACTTCTTTTCAACCGCAATTTGCCGGATGGTGTTTAGCTGGTCATCGGGCAGACCATTGAAAAGGGGAATCGCCGAGATTATATTAAGAATATTTTCCATAATCTATTTTTTGCATCCATTTTTGATTTAAGTCAAGGTATTAAGCGCATTCATCCATTAGATTAGAATTCAAATTGGCCATTTACAACAATCAATGGACAATGGCCTCTGAGCGCATTTATCAAAAGGAAAAAATTATGAAATGCCCTGGACAAGATACCCAATACTGGAAACCTGGCGCAATTTTTGAAGCCAAGTGCCCGAAATGCGGTGTCGCGGTGGAATTTTTTAAAGACGACACCACCCGCAAATGCGGTAAATGCGGCCACCGCTTCGTGAATCCGGATATGGATTTTGGCTGCGCGGCTTACTGTCCGTATGCCGAGCAGTGTATCGGGGATTTGCCGCCGGAGCTGATCGCGCAAAAAGAAGATCTGCTCAAAGACCGCGTGGCCATTGAAATGAAGCGCTATTTTAAAAGTGATTTTAAACGCATCGGTCATGCCAGCCGGGTAGCCCGTCACGCTGAACGCATCGGCAAAAAGGAAAAAGGCACCCTGGCCGTCATATTAACGGCAGCATATTTACACGATATCGGTATTCACGAGGCTGAGAAAAAGCATGGCAGCACGGCGGCCGAATTTCAGGAAGCAGAAGGGCCGGCCATCGCCAGGTCCATATTGGAGAAACTGGGAGCCAAAGAAGAATTAATCAATGAGGTTTGTGATATCGTTGGGCACCACCATCACCCGCGTTCCGACGACAGCATCAATTTCAAAGTCGTCTACGATTCCGATCTTCTGGAAAATATAGATGAAAAGCAAAAAAAAGCACCCAGGAGCAAAGAAGAAATTGAGAACATGATCGAAAAATCATTTCTGACCGACAGTGGACGCGAAGCGGCCAGAGAGGTGCTGCTGAGCAAATAACGTTCATACCTGAATCTTGCATGAAAATAGATGAGAGGAGAGACATATGAAAACCGTACGTAAAATTATCGAAATTGACGAGGAACTCTGTGACGGATGCGGCGACTGTGTGCCGTCCTGTGCCGAGGGCGCGTTGCAGATTGTCGATGGCAAAGCCCGTGTCATCGCTGACTTTTATTGCGACGGACTGGGTGCCTGCCTGGGAGAATGTCCAATGGGCGCTCTTAAAGTCATTGAGCGTGAGGCCGACGAATTCGATGAGGAAGCCGTTGAAGAACATCTGGTCAAACAAAAGCAAAAAGAACAAATCCAGGAAGCCCCGGCTTTTTCCGGCGGATGTCCTTCCGCCAGGCTCCAGAGTTTTGCATCACCGGAATCCACCTCGGCGCCCTCACCCTGCCAGGAAGCCAATAAACCGGCCGCCTTCGAGGAAACAGAATCAGCCCTTTCTCATTGGCCGGTGCAGATCATGCTGGTCCCACCGACAGCGCCGTTTTTAAAGGGTGCGGATCTGCTGGTCCTGGCCGATTGTGTACCGGTGGCGTTTCCAACGGTTCACAGGGATTTTCTGAAAGGTAAAGCCGTTATGATGGGCTGTCCGAAATTCGATGACGCCCAGCATTACATTGAAAAATTTGCTCAGATCTGCAAACAATCGGGTATCAAAAGCATCACGGCGCTCGTCATGGAGGTGCCCTGCTGTTCCGGCTTACCCATGATTGTGAAAAAAGGTATGGAATTGTCCGGTGTACAAATACCCATGGAAGAAGTGGTCATCAGCACCAGAGGAAAAATCCTGCAGCGACATCAGGTTCAAGCTGCATGAATGTTAAATAGGCTTAAGGCGCAGGGCTTAAGGCTCAAGGCACCAAAAGGATAAAATCATTTTTAACCTTACGCCCTGCTCCTAAATGCCTTGCGCTTGATATCACCTTCCACCTTCTGCATTCCGAAATCCACCTTCAAAAAGCCTGTCATCTGACATCTGGCTTCTGTCATTTGTCCTCTGTCCTCTTTTTGTCTTATGAGACAATTGTGTTTCAAAAATTATTCTGAGACCATATTGCATTGTCATTTTTATTATGATATCCAGACATTATCCTTACAATGCACTGATATTCCGTTAAATCATTGTCGGTTCATGTATCGCAATGACATAAAGTGCATCGCAGCTAAACAGGTCCAGGATTAACGCACATTTCCGCTCAACCTCTGATATTCGTCTATCTAGCCGGCATAGCCCAGAAAATGGAGCTTTGTTTTCCTCATGGCACAGAATTTGAAAACTGTATGCCGGGTGATTCAATGGAGTTGCCTGTTTTCCCTCCTGAGGGGAAAGGGGACCTCAAATTCAGCCGGGGAGATAATTCTGTGAAACCTTGCAATTTTCATATTATCAAGACGTTAAGCCTGGTGGAGGAAATGATGGAGCTGGCAGACCGGGGGGATGCCGATCGTGAAGATAACGGTTGCGGCATTCTCTACGGCGTTTTAAGGGATTCTGCCTACAAATTAAAAAAACTGGCCGAAGAGGAAAAACAAAATCATATGACCAAAGGCTGGTGGCAAGAACAGCAGTAATCCATTCAGCTTATTTAATCATTAATCTATAACGTGATGGAGGTACATAAATGGGAAATTTAAAGGGGACCCAAACTGAAAAGAACATCCTGACGGCTTTTGCCGGTGAGTCTCAGGCCCGCAACCGTTATACCTATTTTGCCAGCCAGGCAAAAAAGGACGGATATGTACAAATTCAGGAAATTTTTACAGAGACCGCCAATCAGGAAAAAGAACACGCCAAAAGATTATTTAAATTATTGGAAGGCGGTGAAGTCGAAGTTGCCGCAGCATTTCCAGCCGGGGTTATCGGCACCACCCTGGATAATCTGAAGGAAGCCGCTGCCGGCGAAAATTATGAATACACCGATATGTATCCTGGATTTGCAAAAATCGCTGTAGAAGAAGGTTTTGAAGAAATCGCGGATATATTTAAGGCCATTGCCGTGGCTGAAAAACAACATGAGAAGCGTTATCTGGTGCTTGCGGCCAATGTTACAAACGGTAAGGTTTTTAAAAAAGATAACCCGGTTGTCTGGTGCTGCCGAAACTGTGGTTATCTGCATGAAGGCGACAGTGCGCCGGAGGAATGCCCGGCATGCGCCCATCCGCAAGCGCATTTTGAGCTGCTCGGTGAAAACTGGTAGCAACGTCAAATAGTTAATTGGTGAATAATCAGATTCTGGAAAATTCTCAACCAATTAACCAATCAACAATTTAACGAAATTCTAATTATCGAAAGGAGGACACAATGGCAGAAAGATTGGAAGTTTATAAATGCGAGGCCTGCGGGAATATTGTTGAGGTTCTGCACGGCGGCGGCGGTGAACTGGTATGCTGCGGGGAGCCCATGATGCAACTGGTTGAAAACACCGTTGATGCGGCCAAAGAAAAACATGTTCCGGTTATTGAAAAAATTGATGGCGGCGTCAAAGTAAAAGTCGGCGATGTTCCCCATCCCATGGAGGAAGAACATTATATTGAATGGATTGAAATTATCGTAGACGGCAAAGCCGACCGTCAGTTTCTCAATCCCGGTGAAGCGCCTGAAGCCGTGTTTAAGATTGAATCGGAAAATGTCACCGCCCGCGAATATTGCAATCTTCACGGTCTATGGAAAGGATAACGGCCATGTTAAATGAAAAAGTGCAAAAAACGCTCAACGGCCAGCTGAATGCGGAGCTTTATTCTTCTTACCTGTATCTGTCAATGAACGCCTATTTTAAATCTGTTAATTTGGACGGCTTTGCCAACTGGATGCATTACCAGGCACAGGAAGAATTAGAACACTCCATGAAGTTTTATGACTTTATCATCCAACGGGGCGGAAAGGTTCAATTGATGCAAATAGAGGCCCCGCCGACGGAATGGGGTTCTCCTATGGCTGTCTTCGAGGCCACTTTAGAACATGAGCAGAAGGTTACGGGTTTAATTAATGATCTGGTGGAAATCGCCAATGAAGAACGCGACCACGCCACCCAAATTTTCCTGCAGTGGTTTGTTTCCGAACAGGTTGAAGAAGAAGAAAATGTCGGCGGTGTTTTAGAGCAACTCAAACTGATGGGTGAAGCCCGGGGCGGTCTGTTTATGATCGATCGTGAACTGGCCAAGCGCAGCCCGTCAGGAGGTTCCGAAAAAGCGAACTCGAAATAAGGGCTTCTATTCACTGGTTGCTGGTTTATTGCTTCTAAGGTTTCAGGTGTCAGTGTTCAGGTTTCAGCCCTGCCAATTCTGACACCTGACACCTGAAACCTTATATCGAGTAACTAGCAACCAGGAACCAACTGCTATGAACAGAGGCTCGCAGCCAACTGCGCGTATACCGTACCAATGGACCACTGACAACCAACAACACACAAATATTCCAAGGAGGTATGACAATGGCCAGCTGGAAATGCTCGAATTGTGGGTATACCGTTGATGCCGATGCCCACCCCAACGAGTGCCCGTCCTGTCATGAAAAATGCGAATTTTTAGACAACACCTGCTACACGCCTGATTGTGCGGCAGAAGGCACCGATAACAGAATTGCCAGTCCAAAAAAATAATTTTTTTTGACGATAGCTGTCTGAAAACCTAATCCGGACAAGCCGGAACAAATTGCCACAAAGGCACCAAGACACAAAACGAAACGCGTAACTTTTTGGTTAATATTCATCTTTGTGTCTTGGTGGCGTAAATGTTTTGCCACAAAATGCAAAAAAATAATTTCTAAGGTACTATATGATGTATTAGAAGCTATATCAAAAATAGCAGATCACGGTTTTAGGTTGTCCGGTTTGGCCAGTTGAGCGCGTTGTTCTGTTTAGACCGTTGAAATCGGAAATATATCTTATTTTATTTTTTACGGGCCAACAGACTCAACCCAAATCATGTGAGCATTTTAAGGAGGCTCTCAACGAAGCTATTGGGCGTTAGATGCATTTTTGAAATAGGTTCTAAATTAAAACGGAGATGAGGGAACCACCATGCCTAAAGCACTGATCGTATATGCCACACGAACGGGAGAAACCCAGCAGATTGCGGGTCTAATTGCCGAGGGAATTCGATTTTCCGGCCACGAAGCCGAGGTGATAGAGGCCAAAAACATCAAAAGTGAAGCTGATCTTGAAGGCTTTGATGCCTATGTGTTTGGGTCATCCACCTATCACGGTGAAATGCTGCAGGCCATGAAGACTTTTCTTTTTATAGCCGAAAAAGCAAACCTTGAAGGCAAGCCCGGCGGCGCTTTCGGTTCCTTTGGATGGAGCGGAGAAGCCAACGATCGAATTTTTGATACGATGAAACACATTTTAAAAATGGATGTCGTTGGGGATACTTTGCGCTTAAAATCAAGCTCCCTGGGCGGCGGCTTACAGATGGCCCAGGACTATGGACGGGAAATTGTAAAGACGCTTGGATCTTAGCAATGACAAACTCCGGCGAGCCGGAACAAAAAAATGATTCTTTCATCACGAAAGCACGAAAACACGAAAAAGGTACAAATTTCGTTTTTAAGGAACTAGCGCAGCAAAATATCTAAAATTAGATGGAGGTTATCATGGTCGAAAATACGTCTACACCACAGCATTGCCCGGGTTACCAGAACTTTAAAACCCTCAAATCATTTACATGTGCATGTCCCAAGTGCGGTCAGGTCAAAGAAATCTTTTCAGATGAATTTGAGAGAACGCACACCTGCAACAAGTGCGACGAACCCATCGACTTTTCCCAATGTCAACTGGAAGGGGAAGGCAAAAGTATTTCTCCACGCTAACAGGCTGCGCATAAATTGACGGATTAAAGGTTCAATCTGCCTGTTGACCGGAAAACATTTTATTCTGCCAGCGGGTAGATCCGTTTACAGATTCGCCTGAGGGCCTTTACCTGTGCAGGTTCAGTCACAACCGCAAAAGATGCGATGTCGAATTGGAGATCGTCGGTAAAAATTAGGATCCTTCTGCTTATAGGTGCCGGATTGCTGTTTTTTACCGCGGGTTCGGTTGCCTTAAGTGGTGCCCCGGTTGAAAATAAGGGCGCCGCAGAAATCAAACTTCCGGGTGGCAAAAGGGGTCTGGTTCCGTTTCCCCATCACCGGCACCAGGATAAGCTTGGCGACTGTGATATCTGTCATTCTGTTTTTCCTCAAAAAGCCGGCATTATCGAAGAGCTTAAAGCTCAGGGCAAATTAAAAAAGAAGCATGTCATGAACAAGCTATGCACCAAATGCCACAGGCAGAGGAAAAAAGAAGGTGTCAAAGCAGGCCCCACGACCTGCGCAAAATGCCATATTAAAGAAAAGAAATAAGGATTTGTTTTTATGCTGGTGCTCGGCTTTCAGGGAAGTCCGCGGAAAAAGGGAAACACATCTTTTTTACTGACAAATTTCATGCAGGCAGTTGAAAAACTGGGTGCTCAGACTCGCATTATTGAGGTCACCCGGAAAAATATCATCCCCTGCAAAGAATATGTGGTCTGTGAAAAAAAAGGCTACTGCCCGATCGATGACGACGTTAAAAGCGAAATTTATCCTTTGATCCGGCAGGCTGAAGTCGTCGTGCTGGCCAGCCCCATTTTTTTCTATAACATGACAGCCCAGCTCAAAGCGGTTGTTGATCGCTGCCAGACGTTCTGGGCCAGAAAATATAAACTCAAGTTAAGCGATCCCGCAAAAAAGACCAAACGCGGGTTTTTTCTTGCTGTGGGTGCTACCAGAGGAAAAAATTTATTTGAGGGGCTGCAGCTGACCGCTCAATATTTTTTCGATGCCATCGATGCCCGGTTCGAGGGCAGCCTGACCTATCGCGATATCGAAGGCCCCAAAGATATGGCCAAACACCCAAACGTGCTGGCGGATATCGAAAAAGCGGCCGCTGCTCTCATCGGGCCGCTACTGGGCAGAAAAAAAATCTTATTTGCCTGCCGCGAAAATGCATGCCGCAGCCAGATAGCCGGTGCCTTTGCCCAATATCTGGCAGGTGACAAATTCGAAGTCATCACCGGCGGCAGCGAACCGGCTGATCAGGTTAATCCGGATATGATCAAGGCCATGCATGCAAAGGGGATCGATATGGCCTTTCGCGTTCCGCAAAGCATCGAATCGGCGATTTCAGACACGACCCCGGATTTTATTGTCACCATGGGGTGCGGCGAAGAATGTCCTTATGTGCCCGGGGCTCAGATGCGGGACTGGAACCTGCCGGACCCGGCCGGAAAGCCGCCTGATTTTATGCGCGAGGTCCGCGATGAAATCGAAAATAGAGTCAAAGGTCTAATAAAAGAATTGACTTGAATCTGGCCCATGAACGGTATAGAAGAAATTGGGTATCCGCTTGGACAAAAAAGATCGCCGATTTCGATATAACAGCGTTGTAACGAATAACTAGAACCCATCTCAAAAGGAGGATTACGATGGACAAGTACGTATGTGAGATCTGCGGGTATGTTTACGATCCAGAACAAGGTGATCCGGATAATGGCGTAGCCGCCGGCACCAAGTGGGAAGATGTGCCGGATGATTGGGAATGCCCGGTATGCGGCGCATCCAAGGCAGACTTTGAAAAAGAGTAGTCCATACATTGTCACCTGATTTTTAGGTGCGAACCGTATTCGATGCCCTTTTATGCCGGCGAAATATCCGCTGACGAAAAGGGCATCAATTGTTTTTAACTGGAGAGGGATATGGAACCATTAGAAATAGCACCGGGAGTTTATGACGTTGGCGTTACCGACTGGAATATCCGGGATTTTCACGGGTATTCGACTGATCTGGGGACAACCTATAATGCGTTTTTAATTGTTGATCAAAAAATAGCGCTGTTGGATACCGTTAAAAAAGCGTTTGCAGATCAGCTGCTCGACAATATTTCCGCAATTGTTGATCCCAAAAAGATCGACTATGTCATCAGCAACCATACGGAACTGGACCATTCCGGCAGCCTGGCCCGGGTGATGCATCGGGTCGGTGAAGACAAACCGTTGGTTTGCTCAAAGATGGGGCACAAGAATCTGCCCCGTCATTTTTCCCGCAACTGGAATTATCAGCCCGTCGAGACCGGCCAGGAGCTGAGCCTGGGCCGGAGAACATTGAGTTTTATAGAAACCCGCATGGTCCACTGGCCCGACAGCATGTTTACCTATTTAAAAGAAGATAAAATTCTTTTTTCCAGCGATGGGTTCGGCCAGCATTTTGCGGGCCCCGAGCGCTTTGACGATCAGATCGGAGAAGCGATCATGGTCCATGCCAAGAAATACTTTGCCAACATTTTGCTTCTGTACGCCCCCTTAATCAAAAAATACCTCAAAAGTATCATTGACTCGGGTATGGAATTTAACATGATCTGCCCCGACCATGGCGTCATCTGGCGTGAGAATCCGGCAATGATCATTGATGCCTATGCCCAATGGTGTGAGCAGGTCCCTGAAAAAAAAGCCGTGGTCATTTACGATACCATGTGGCAGAGCACCGAAAAGATGGCCGAAGCCATTGCCGCCGGCATTAATAAGGAAGGGGTGCCGACCAAGCCTTTGCACCTGAGAAAATGGCACCGCAGTGAAGTCATGACCGAAGTCTTCGACGCCAAGGCAGTTATCGTGGGCGGGCCGACGCTGAACAACGGGCTCTTTCCTTCTCTGGCGGATTTCCTATCCTATATGAAAGGGCTCAAACCGCTCAATAAAATCGGGGCGGCCTTTGGATCCTATGGATGGAGCGGGGAAGCGGTCAAGATGATTACCCAAGAGCTCGAATCAATGAAATTTAATATTATCGATCCAGGCTTAAAAATTCAGTATGTGCCGGACAAAGAAGCGCTCGATAGTTGTTATGCGTATGGCCGTAAAATCGGAAAAGCGGTTAACGAATAAAATGAAAGTTCCGATTGTTGAACTCAGTGTATGTATCGTATGCGGTGTGTGCGTGGAAACATGCCCACAGGTATTTCGGTTAAATGATGCCGGTTATATCGAAGTCATTGAACTTGCGGTCTATCCTGAACCTGACGTCAATGACGCCATAAAATATTGCCCCGTCGATTGTATTCACTGGGAAAAGTAAAAAAGCCTGGCTCAGCTTCCGGCCCGTAGGCCTTACAGCCCGGAGGGATGGCCAGGCTTTGATCTCAGACCCCAGAGCGGTGGTGTTTGCCGTTGGGTAACCCATGGAATGATGGAATGGTGGAAAAATGGAATGGTGGGTATGAAAAGCGGATGAGTCGTCATCAAACGAGCAGCCGGCAGCTTAAAAAAAAGATTCAGAAGCTTCTTCTGCAGAAAAACTTTGAAAGCGGGTTGGCAGAAATAGGCCGCATACCGGCCAGAAGGGCCATTAACCCTCTTTTTTCATTTTTGTGCAGCCTGGATGAATTACTGAAATGGCGAGCAGTAACGGCCATGGGGGAAGTTGTCGCCGGATTGGCCGATGTGGACATGGAATCTGCCCGGGTGATCATGCGCCGGTATATGTGGAACCTCAACGATGAATCCGGCGGTATCGGCTGGGGGTGTCCGGAGGCCATGGGTGAAATCATGGCCCGCAATGAAAATCTGGCGCAAGAGTTCTGGTGTATTCTGATTTCCTATATTCGGCCGGATTGCAACTTCCTCGAACATGAGGCCCTTCAACGAGGCGTCTTATGGGGCGTGGGCCGGCTGGCTCATGCGCGGCCCCTGCTTTTAGAAGATTGCGCTGACTATTTACGCCCTTACATGCAGTCCGCCGATCCATATCTGCGCGGTCTTGCAGCCTGGGCTGCGGGGGCACTGCGAAACGAAAACACAGCGGCCATACTCAACCAACTTAAGGACGACAGCGCGAAATTAAACGTTTATCTTGACTGGCATATCATAAGGCATTCGGTGGGTGAACTGGCAACAAAAGCCTTGACGACAACATCACAGGTGTCCGCTGCTGACTGATGATCAAGTTTATCCGGGTAAGGCACCGGCTCAAAGCCCGGGCATTATGGCAGGCACAGTGGCCTGCCCTACAGATGACATTTCATGCAACCGTAGGGCCGGCCAATGACGGCGGCCACGGTGGGCCGCCCTACAGTGGGGTCAGCCACGGCTCGACTGCCTTCGACATGAGCTACATTCGGCCTGAGCTCATGTCGAAGGCAGGCCGAATGTAGCTCGCCGAAGTCCGTGCTGGCCTGAATCGGCAGCTGCCGTGGGATGTGCTTTCCACGATGAAACCCCGCCTCGCAAACCATAGCGCCCAACTTGCAAACGATAAAAAGGAAACTCTGATGAAATGGATGCCGGAAGCTGAAGAAACGATTAAAAAAGTTCCCTTTTTTGTCCGGAAACGGGTAAGGGCACGAGTCGAAAAAGAGGCCAAAGAAGCCGGCAAACCGGCGGTGTCGCTTGCAGATGTCAAGGCAACCCAGACCCGTTATCTTAACAGCATGAACTCAGAGATCAAAGGGTACCAGATTGAGACCTGTTTCGGCCCCAGCGGATGCCCAAACCGGGCGATCATCAGCGATCAATTAATCGCTCAGATTGAAACTGATGTTAAGAAAGAAGACTTGCTCGGTTTTCTGAAACAAAGCGTAAAGGGCGATCTGAAGTTTCACCATGAATTTCGAATTACGCTGGCGGACTGCCCGAATGCATGCTCCCAGCCGCAAATAAAAGACATCGGGATCATCGGCGCCTGTGCCCCCATGGTAACCGAGGAGCCCTGCTCGATGTGTGAAGCCTGTGTTGAGGCCTGCAAGGAAGATGCGATCTTTCTTGATCCTGAAAAGGATGGTCCGGTTATTGATAACCTTCGATGTCTGAAATGCGGCAAGTGCATGCCGGTATGCCCCACCAGCACCCTGATAGAAGGCCAAAAAGGATTCCGGGTCCAGCTGGGGGGCAAGCTCGGCCGGCATCCCCAGCTTGCCAAGGAACTCCCCGGTGTTTATAATGAGAAGCAGGTGCGGCAGATCATTCAGGATTGTATTCGCTTTTATAAACAGCATAGCCAGTACGGCAAACGCTTTGCTCAAATTCTGCAGCCGCAGGATTTCGATGCAATCGCCAAACGCTACCCCGGCATTTAAAAGGTAAAAAGGAGGTTTTACGTTATGGAGAATAAAACATTTTCAATCCCCAATATTTCATGCGGTCACTGCGTCAATGCCATCAAAACCGAATTAAACGAGCTCGATGGGATTTCAAAGGTGGAAGGAGACATCGAAGGCAAAAGTGTTGAGGTGGAATGGGACGCTCCGGCCACCGAAGATATCATTAAAAACAAGTTGACCGAAATTAACTATCCGGCCGCCTGAACGGAAAAAAATGGACCTAAAACCGTATATTTTGAGATCCATCCAGGCGGCCATCACCGCCGGCAATGCCATTAACGAAGTGTACCATTCAGAAGATTTCGGGGTGGAATACAAGACCGACAAATCCCCGTTAACGATTGCCGATCAAAGATCCCATGAAATCATAATGAATGTGCTAAAAGAATTTGATATTCCGATCCTCAGCGAGGAAGGCAAAGAAACACCTTATGCGCAGCGCAAAGATTGGGAGCGTTTTTGGGTAGTAGATCCATTGGATGGTACCAAAGAATTCATCAAGCGCAACGGCGAGTTTACGGTTAATATCGCTCTGGTTGAACACAGCCGCCCCGTCCTGGGCACTATTTTTGTGCCGGATCGAAATACCCTTTATTTCGCGGGGCGCAATTTTGGCGCCTATAAACTGGAAGATGGCCCATTTAGCGAATTAGTGGGAGCCCAGTCAGACTCAAATAATGAAGCCCGCGTTCTACTGGATCAAATCGTTGGGCAATCGACCCGGCTGCCCGTTAAAAACCCGCAGCGGCCGGCACTGACGATTGTCGGCAGCCGCTCGCATAAAACCGCCGAGCTCGAAGCCTATGTTGAAGAAAAACGCAAAGCGTTCGGCAATGTCGAGTTTATCGCGGCCGGCAGTTCCCTTAAAATCTGTCTGGTTGCAGAAGGCCGAGCGGATGTATATCCCCGATTGGGCCCTACCATGGAATGGGATACCGCTGCCGGTCAAGCCATTGCGGAATATGCCGGCGCCGGCGTCTACCAGTACGATACCTCAAAACCGCTGATTTATAATAAAGAGGATCTGCACAATCCCTGGTTCATTGTCAAAAGATAAGCATGGGTTGGGTTAACCTGTGTTCGAGGATTTGGTTTTTCGATATCTTCATTTTGGTGATTCAAGTTCGAAATCCGAATATCGCCTGATTTAATAAGATTGGTCGAAACAAATCCAAAATACGAATATCAAATATTCGAAACACAAAACCCGCTAATTTGAATATTCAAGAATCGCTTAGAATTTTGAATTTAGAACATTCGAATTTGTTTCGAATTTCGGCCAATTTAATTAAATCAGGCGAGCTTCGGATTTGATGACAGTGTGCAGCAGGAGTTTAGGCTATCAAACCTCTTTAATCCATAAAGCCTGGGAGAACTATTGGGGGACGAATGACGTCCAACGATAAAATCACATTGCCGGTGACGGGCATGACGTGTGCCAATTGCGCCATGAACATCGAGCGCGCGGTCAAAAAACTCAACGGTGTAGCCGATGCGCAGGTCAATTTTGCCGCCGAGCAGGCCGCCGTCTCCTTTGACACAGCTCAGCTGAGCGTTAAAGATGTGGTCGCAAAAATCAACAGTTCCGGCTATTCGGTGCCGACCAACAAGGTGGAATTTCCGGTTACCGGCATGACCTGCGCGAACTGTGCCGCCAACATTGAACGCACTTTAAACAAAAAGGTTTCGGGCCTGGTCAGCGCCACCGTAAATTTTGCCAGTGAGCGGGCCACCGTAGAATATATCCCGGGGGTTGCCACCCTGCAGGAAATGATTGCAGCCATAGAATCCGCCGGTTACGGTGTCATTTCGCCTGAAGAAATCTCAGAAGAAGAAGATGCCGAGCAAATGGCCCGCCAGGCTGAAATTCGGGATCAAACCCGCAAATTTATCGTTGGCGTCGTCTTCGCGCTTCCACTGTTTGTATTGAGCATGTCCAGGGATTTTAGCCTCATCGGCCCGTGGAGCCACGCTGCCTGGGTCAACTGGTTTTTCTGGGCTCTGGCCACACCGGTGCAGTTTTATACGGGCTGGGATTATTATGTAAACGGATTTAAAAGTCTTAAAAACAAAAGCGCTAACATGGATGTTCTGGTCGCCATGGGTTCTTCGGTGGCCTATTTCTATTCGCTGGCCTTGCTCATTTTCCCAACATTAGGCCAACACGTCTATTTTGAAACCTCGGCTATCATCATTACCCTGATCAAACTGGGAAAAATGCTGGAGTCCAGAACCAAAGGGCGCACCGGTGGGGCCATTCGCAAACTGATCGGGCTGCGACCTAAAACTGCCACGATTATTGAAAATGATGTTGAAAATGAGATCCCTATCACACAGGTTCAGCTGGAAAATACGGTGCTGGTGCGTCCGGGTGAACGCATCCCGGTGGACGGCATCGTTATCGAGGGCGCATCCTCTGTGGACGAGTCCATGCTTAGCGGTGAACCGCTGCCGGTGGACAAGCGTGCCGGTGACAAAGTGGTTGGCGGCACGATCAATGGCGAGGGCCTTTTAAAATTCAAGGCGGCGGCGGTGGGCAAAGATACCGTACTGGCCCAGATCATCCGTTTGGTCCAGGAGGCCCAGGGAAGCAAAGCACCCATCCAGGCCCTGGCCGATAAGGTTGCCGCTGTATTTGTACCGACCATCATCGCACTGGCCATCGTCGTGTTTTTCATCTGGTGGGGCATTGCCGGAGAATTTGTTCCCGCCATGATCCGACTGGTAGCGGTGCTGGTCATCGCCTGCCCGTGTGCACTGGGGCTGGCAACTCCGACTGCTATCATGGCCGGCACCGGCAAAGGTGCCGAAAGGGGCATTTTGTTTAAAAACAGCGAAGCCCTTGAGATGGCGACCAAACTCGATACTATCGTGCTGGATAAAACTGGAACCATCACCATCGGCAAACCCGCCGTGGTGGACATTATACCGATTGAACCGGAATGCAAGACCGTAGAAGATCTATTGAAACTCGGGGCCTCAGTTGAAAAAGGTTCGGAACATCCTTTGGGCAAATCCATCGTCAGACATGCCGAATCCGAGGGGGTGCCTCTCCTGGCTCCTGAGGAATTTAAAGCCTCCGGCGGACTGGGGGTTCAGGCGCGCATCAACGGCAGTATGGTAATGGTGGGGAAACCGAATTGGTTTAGGGAATTAAAGATACCCATTGGTCCGGCCGCTGAACGCATCCGGCTGCTGCAATCCGAGGGCAAAACCGTGATGGTGGTTGCCCGGGAAAGGAGGCTTTGCGGTTTGATTGCGGTATCCGATGAGATCAAACCCGATTCTGTGGAGGCGATTCGAGAGCTGCAGAATCAGCGTCTTAAAGTCGTCATGCTCACCGGGGATAATCTGGAAACGGCTCAAACCATTGGCAAACAGGTTCATATTGATGATATTTTGTCGGAAGTCAAACCCCATGAAAAATCGTCTAAGGTCAAAGAGTTGCAGGAAAGAGGCGAGCGGGTCGGCATGGTGGGCGACGGCATCAACGATGCCCCTGCCCTGGCCCAGGCCGATGTCGGGCTGGCCATCGGTACCGGCACCGATGTGGCCATTGAAACGGCCGATGTCATTCTTTCCAGTGGCAGTCTCAGCGGTGTGTCCCGGACGATCCGATTGAGTCGGGCCACCATGAACACCATCAAACAAAACCTTTTCTGGGCTTTCGGTTACAATGTGATTTTAATTCCGGTGGCCGCTGGAATCCTGTATCCCTTTGAAACCCTGCCGAATATGCTGCGCCAGCTGCATCCCATCCTGGCCGCCCTGGCCATGGCCTTCAGCAGTGTCTCGGTCGTTATGAATAGTCTTAGACTCTACAAGACCAAAGTCAAATAGAACGAAACCGTTCATAGGTTCAGCGTTCAAGGTTCAAGGTTGGATATCACCACTTTTGGGTAGGCGATTTATATCAGATTGCCAAACGATACCCACAAAAATCAGCGGTTGTGTAGCCGGAAGACACAATCATTAGAATTTGAAAATATCGTTAGTTAATCTCAAATTGATTTCTTGATAGTATCAAACGATATTATCTTGACTTGATAGTATCAAATGATATTATCAAGACTATGCAATACAACATCCCTCCGTGTCAAATTACATCGGAAATCGTCAATACCCTTGCAGGGATCGCTGAAAGCATCGGTCAGTTGGAAGGAGTGAACCTGATCCAACCAGGTCCACAACTGAGACGTAAAAACCGCATCCGAACGATCCAGGCATCTTTGGCCATCGAGGGTAATTCTCTGACCCGCAACCAGGTAACCGCTTTGATGGACAAAAAGCGCGTTATCGGCCCGCCGCAAGACATCTTAGAGGTTCAAAATGCAATAACCGCTTATCGTCGCCTGGCTGAATTTAAACCCCTCGCTATGGATTCGTTATTGGAGGCCCACGGCATCATGATGAAGGGGCTCGTGGCGGATCCAGGTTCGCTTCGTCAGGGTCCGATCGGGGTGATTCGCGAAAATAATATTTTCCATGAGGCGCCTCACTGGAAAAAAGTCGAGTTGATGATGCAGGCGCTTTTTCATTACCTGAATGAGAGCGATGACCACCTTTTAATCAAATCTAGCCGTTTTCACTTCCAGTTAGAACACATTCATCCTTTCATCGATGGCAACGGTCGCATAGGGCGCCTCTGGCAAACCCTTCTTTTGATGCTCTATCATCCGGTGTTTGAGTTTCTGCCGGTGGAGCATCTTATCCGCGAGCGCCAGCAGGAGTATTACGGCGCGCTCGCAAAGGGTGATGATACCGGTGACTGCACCGTTTTTGTCGCTTTTATCCTAGCGCAGATAGAAAAATCGCTAAAACAGCTGATTGAAGAAACCCGTGGTGTGACGCTTACTGCTGGAAATCGACTTGGGATCGCCCGGACTGCATTTGGTGAAAAAACGTTTTCACGCAAGGAGTATCAAAATCTATTAAAGACAATATCAACGGCTACGGCCAGCCGGGACCTGCATCAAGGCGTCATGATGGGTTTGCTGAAACGCTCCGGAGACAAACGCACTTCGGTGTATCAGTTCAAACCGATAAAGGAATAGGCCTGGTTAAAATTAAGGTGAGATATTGTTTGGCAGAATTCGGGAAATCGAATTTTCAATTATGCAAGATCTCTATCAAATATTTGCTAAGGTTGAAAACAGATTAAATGTAGTTTTGGGGGTCGCGTCAATTTATGCTCTACGAGCCGGAAGCCATAGGGGTCTACCCTCCGGCGTGTAAGCCTACGGGCTGGAAGCGGCCCCGGAGGGAGAGCAGAGCGCATAGCGTGATGGGGGAGTGAGTGATGGGGCGCAACGGAGAGGGGGAGCTCGTAATTAATCCTAAGAAAGTAACCTCAAATGTTGTTCATGAGATTTACGTGCAAAATTCAGGTAATGTATTGACAAAAGGCACACGTTTAGTTATTTTTATATAATGAAACCATTCGATTGGAATGAAGAAAAAAATAAATGGTTAAAAAGAGAGCGAGACGTATGCTTTGAACAGGTTGTTTTTAGCGTTGAAAACGGAAAGCTGCTCGATGTTATCAGGCATCCAAACCAGACAAAATATAAAGGCCAGCGCGTTTATGTAATAGAAATTGAAGGATACGCTTACATGGTTCCATATGTGGAAGATGATGATTTTATTTTTCTTAAAACAATTTTTCCAAGTCGGAAATATACCAAAATATATCTCAGAAAGGATGAGAAATGAAATTTCATGATCAGAAAGAACTGGAATTGATGAAATCCATTGAGACCGAAGGGTGGGTTTCAGTTAATAATCTGGAAGAAGAGATTAATAAGGCAAAAAAAGCGGCCGAAGCAACCCTTAAAAAAAGCGAAAGGATGAATATACGTATATCGCCGAACGATCTGAGGCGACTCAAAATAAAGGCAATGGAAGAAGGGATGCCATATCAAACCCTGGTTGCAAGCATCCTTCATAAATATCTGATCGGACGACTTCAAGAACAACGCGAACAAAAGGAATTCTAAGCAATTGGGTATATTGAGAAACTGTGGGTTTTTGGGGGTCGCGTCTTGATTAGTGATTTACAACAGAAGGTTGGGTATATCCCAACAAAGGTACGTAATGTCTCATAAGATTTTAGCCAAGTCCT
>CBDUUO010000011.1:0-18194 GCA_965370395.1 uncultured bacterium | reverse complement strand
GATACGGCAGTTGAATTATCCGCTGGCATCTCTCCTCCTTTATCGGTTTTAAAAGTATAGGGTTGAATTAAAAAGGCACCAATCTTTTGCTGCCTATTTCAAGCCACCACCTAAATTTTTTCAGCAAATTTTTTGATTCTCCAATATTCAATACCACGCGATTAAGGGGACTAAAAAATAAGAGCCTGAATCAATAAGTCAAGGGGCTGTGGGGGCGGGAACTGCATTAGACCTTGTGAAACGATTGGTTTCATTAGCGACCTGAGGTTCGAACATAAGTGTAGTATAACTGCACTGTATTCTCATCAATTATTGTAACATTGGCCATATCCTGGTAGCGATGGACCAGATAGCCGAACATCTCGTCATTATTCCCAATAATTTCCTTCACCCAGGTAGGATCCAAGATTTTGCTTTTTGTCATCATATCCTCGGATGAAACTTTAACCCAGGAATTATCCAGAATAATTTTCCGATCATTTTTTATTTTGTATACAAAGGCAAGGTTACGTCGATAATAAACTGTATACTCTTTCCAGTCCTGGCGAAGTCCATTCTCTGTGGGTTTTTGTACTCTTTTCAGTATGCCCCGGTTTCCACCGGCACACCCGGTTAAACTAAAAATAACCAGGACTATAAAAAGGCAGAACAAATTTATGGCTGGTTTACTCATGGTTGCCTCCATTTTTTCTGTCTTAATCTCTCAATAAAAGAACGGAACTATAACCAATAAAAAGACTACTTTTAACTTACATTGCCGCTTTTGCCTTTTTCGCGGCGGTATAAGCGGGTCAATCGTTCAGGGGGGATGCCCAGATAATAGGCGATGATGATCAGCTGATTGATCAGCCATGTCTTAAAAATACCCAGATTCAGCCAACGGCGTGGCGATGTCACCACGGCTGCGGGCACAATGAGGATTTTGCCTTTGCGTTTTAAGCGGCGCACCAGAATAAAATCTTCCATAATTGGCAGGTCCGGAAAACCGCGGATTTCTTTAAAAAGCGATTTCTTCATAAACAGGGCCTGGTCGCCATACGGCAGCCGCAAAAAGCGGGATCGCAAATTGGCCATGCGCTCAATGATTCGAATGCCCGCACCGCTTGAATCGATGGTTAACCGGAAGGCCCCGGCCGCCACACCGTTTTGATTCAGGGCAGAAACGATTTGATGACTGAAGTCCTCGGGCAACAGGGTATCGGCGTGCAGAAACACGAGTATGTCGCCCGCTGCTGCTGCGGCTCCGGTGTTCATCTGAACGGCTTTGCCCGGGTTTGATTGAATCACCTTCGCCCCCCGGGATCCGGCCAGCTCGGCAGTCTCATCAATGCTGCCGCCGTCAACGACGATCACTTCCAGGTTGTCGCCACCTTCGAGGTGGGAAAGTGTCCGGGCAATGGTTGCTGCCTCGTTTAGCACCGGAATGATGATGGATATTTTTTGCGCCAGGGACGGTTTAGCCGCGGTCTTTTTAACTTCTTGCCAGATATGAAGGTCAACGGGACGATCCACATCGGCTAGCGATTCCAGCAGGACAAAACGCAACCCCGATTCCCTGACAGTTTGTAAAGTTTGAGAAAGGACTTCGCCGCTTCCCCAGTGTATGCCGTCAAACAGGCGGGGATAGGTTTCAGCCGGGATGGTATTTTTCATGCCGATTAAGTAATACCCGCCGTCATGCGCCGGGCCGAGCACCAGGTCGTTTTTTTGCAGCCCTTCAAAGGCCTGCTGAATAATATCTGCTGAAATCCCCGGTATGTCGCTGCCGACGATAACGGCCGCCCCTTTTGAGTCCCGGAATGCCTCTTCGAATGCACGCGCCATCCGCCGCCCAAGATCCCCCGGTCCCTGCGGCCGGTAGCTGAATTGCGACCCCAGCCACTCCTGCATTAAACCGGTGCTGCCGCCTTCGTGGCGAACTTCAATGGTCAGGCCGGGGAGATTGCTTACCTTTGCAGCAGTTGCAATGATGTGCTCGGTCATTTGCCGCTGCAGGCGGGCGGCACCCTTTGCGCCCAGGGCCGGGATCAGACGGGTTTTGGTTTTTCCGGGATCGGGGAATCGCGTGAAGACAATCAACCGTTCAGGTATCACTGCCGGCATCTGGTTTCTCCTGCCTGAACTCAGGCTTCGATGACCCCGCCTCAGGTAAAGCCGGATCCGGCCGCACATGTATAACAATGATCGGCGGTGACGATGGGTGTGCCCGGTTCCGGCGGACCCGGCATTTCAGAGACATGAATTTTTTTGCCACACATATACAGTCCTCTTGCGAGGTTGAAATCACAATCGTGCAGGTATCCGTCCCAGGAAATAGAAACCAGGGTTCGGCACATCAACCCCTCAATCGCGCAGGGATTAAAATTGGAAACGAGCTTCTGCATGTAGTTTTCAAAATTGTCCGTTTGAATCAACCACCGCCGGAAGCGCCCCAGGGGCACGTTGGCAAAATTAAACAGGCTGTTAAACGTCACCCCCCATTTTTTCTCCAGTATCTGATGGTATCTTTTTTCAGTTTGTTCCTGGGTTGGCGGTAGAAAGGCGCCGGTGGGATTGGATACCAGGTTGAGCTCCAGCCCGGATCCATTGCGGCCGTAACCTATGGTATTCAGCGCTTTGAGTACCTCGATGCTTTCTTCAAAAATTCCTTCGCCCCGTTGAGAATTTGTCTGGGACACATTCAATGATGGAAATGACGCCACGATTACCACGCGGTGGGATTTAAGCGAATCGATCAAACGACTCATATTTTCCTTCAATGCCGACAGATTTGAGCGCAGCATAATTCGCGGTGCCAGCGGATAGATTTTCTCAATCAATTCTGTCAAGTGTGGATTTAATTCCGGTGCCCCGCCGGTGATATCCACGATTTCAAAATGGCTTCTTTGGGCATAGGCCACCACTTCCTCGAGCGTGTCGGTGTCCATGTTTTCTTTGCGGCCCGGACCGGCATTTAGGTGGCAGTGCCGGCAGGTCTGGTTGCACAAAAACCCCAGATTGAGCTGTAATGTATGCGTGGGCTTGCGAATGAGCGCAAGATTATGTTTGGAGAGAGTCGACTTAAATGGAGTGATTTCCAGTGTCTTCTCTTCAGAAAATCGTTTCGGTTTGGGTATGGTTGCTGGAGAAGGCATTTTACGGTTTCTGTCTTTATCACATAGATAATTTCTGCGCAATGTTGCGCATTTGAACGCCGTGGACCAGGGAAGCACCGCCTCTGATGGCGGTTACGACATGAACGGCTTCTGTCATTTCGGCCAGGTTAGACCCTTTTTCCAGACAGGCCTGGGTGTAGGCATCAATGCAGTAGGGACACTGAACCGCATGGGCGACCGCCAGGGCAATGAGGGCTTTTTCGCGTTCGGTCAGCTCTCCGTCGGCAAAGACGGCATTATAATAATCAAAGAATTTACGGGCCAGTTCCGGCGCCTCTTTTCCGATTTCTTCAAACTTGGGAAGATCTTCCGGTTTGTAGTAGGTTTCCATTAAAAATGTCTCCTCTATTTATTCTGCAATCATCTCCTCTATGTCGCCAATGGTAGGTGATTCTTACAAATCAGGTTTCAGGTGTTAAAGGTTCAGAGGTTCTGGGTTCAGGGGTTCAAGGGTTCTGGCCTCTGGCTGCTCTCCTCTGTCCTTCGAATCGCATCTGACCTGTTTTTGCTGTATCTAACCTCTGAACCTGGAACGCTGAACCTTTGAACCCGGCGACTGACACCTGAAACCTTTTTGAAGCCAGAAGCAAGAGCTACACCCTTAGCCGATACGGTCCACAAGTGCCCGGGCAAACTCGGAGCATTTTACTTCGGTGGCCCCATCGATCTGCCGGGCCAGGTCATAGGTGACGGTTTTGGCTTTGATGGTGGCCTGCAAGGCATCGCGGATGAGTCCGGATGCTTCGTGCCACCTCATATGCTCCAGCATCATGGCCCCGGAAAGGATCAGCGAGCTCGGATTGACCTTGTCCAGACCGGCATATTTGGGTGCGGTGCCGTGGGTGGCTTCAAACACCGCGCACCGGTCCCCGATGTTGGCACCCGGGGCCATCCCCAGACCCCCCACCTGGGCGGCCAGCGCATCTGAAAGATAGTCACCGTTTAAATTGGGCGTTGCAATCACACCGAATTCATCCGGCCGCAGCAGCACTTGCTGAAACAGCATATCGGCAATGCGATCTTTCATCACCAGCTTGCCATCCGGTAGTTTGCCCTGATATTCATCATAAAGTTTTTTCTCTGTAATAATCTGATCGTTATATTGTTCCTGTGCTACTTCGTAGCCCCACTGGGCGAAGGCGCCTTCAGTAAATTTCATGATGTTGCCTTTGTGCATCAGGGTAACGCTGGAAAAGCCGTTCTCCAGGGCATAGGCTATGGCTCTTGCGACCAGCCGTTTGGTCTTGGTTTGGCTGATGGGTTTGATGCCGATCCCGGTGTCTTTGGACAATGACGTCCCCATTTGTTCGTTTAAAAATGATCGTACCGTATCGGCATCCGCACTGCCGGCTTGAAATTCAATGCCGGCGTACAGGTCTTCGGTGTTTTCCCGAAAAACGACCATGTTGATTTTTTCAGGATGTTTCATGGGGCTGGGCACCGATTCAATATATTTAACCGGCCGCACGCAGGCGTATAGATCCAGCTTTTGCCGAATGGCCACGTTAATGCTGCGAATTCCCTTTCCCACCGGTGTCGCCATGGGGCCCTTAATCGCCACTGCATGATTTCGAATGGTCTCCAGGGTTTCATCCGGCAGCCAGTTGCCGGTTTTTTCAAACCCTTTTTCCCCGGCCAATACCTCCAGCCAGGAAATCTTTCTCCGGCCGCCGTAGACTTGTTGAACGGCACTGTCGATAACCATGCGAGTCGCACGCCAGATGTCCGGTCCGATTCCGTCGCCTTCGATAAAAGGAATTTGCGGAGAATCGGGCACGGTCAGTGTTCCGTTGCTTTCTATTATAATTCGGTGTTCATTTGCCATTACATATTTCCTTATGGCGTTTCTTTCGGGTTTCTGTAGGGCGGCCCACTGCGGCCGCCTTCATGGGCTGGCACAGTGGCCAGCCCTACTTGTCCCTGCCTAAGGGTCGGGATGCAAGCACCAGCCCTACATCCATTTATGCCATGAGTATGGATACTTTTCCCATTTTTTCACCAGGCCGACTCGGACGGGATTGTTCACAATATATTCAGCAACCATTTGAATATCTTCGTCTTTTCTTAAGGCATGATCATAAAAACTTCTTTGCCAGCAAGAGCCCTCCAGCCCGATCTTTCTTAAAAGATTTGCCGTGTAACTTTTCCAGCCATTTATGAGATCAATCAAATTCCCATTCCTTGGGGAGAGCTGAAGATGCAAATGATCAGGCATGAGACAGTATGAATAGCATTTTACTCCTTTGCCGAATGGTCCTGTTTTAAGGGTCACAATAGTTTTTTCTGCCCAATCCGTATTTTCAAAAATGGGTCGCCGATCTTTGACGCAAATGATAATGCTGAAAATTTGATTGGGATTCGAATATATCTCCTTTGCCAGGCGAATATTTTTTCTTCTTTTAACAACCATTATAATTAAAAATATTTTTCTGTAGGGCAGCCCACTGCGGCTGCCGTCGTGGGTCGGCACGGTGACCGACCCGTCCCTATGGTTTTTCGGACAAAATCTTCCGCAATATATACGGCAAAATACCGCTGTGCTTGAAGTATTCCACGTCAATATCGGTATCCAGCCGTGCGATGACCTCAAAATCAATTTCGCAGCCGTCGGGCTTAACAGCCCTAACCTTAAGGGTTTTGCGGGGCGTGATTTTTTCGATGCCGGTGATGGTGTAGGTCTCTGAGCCGTCCAATCCCAGCCCTTCCCGGCTGTCGCCATTTTTAAATACCAGCGGCAGCGTGCCCATGCCGACCAGATTGCTGCGGTGAATTCGTTCATAGGATTCGGCAATGACGGCCTTAATGCCCAGCAGCTGCGTCCCTTTGGCGGCCCAGTCCCTTGACGATCCCGTACCGTATTCCTTGCCGCCCAGGACCACCAGGGGTTTTTCCTCCGCCATATATCGCATGGCGGCATCATAGACAAACATCTCACGGCGGTCAGGTAATTTCAGGGTGAAACTGCCTTCTTTAGGATCAACCAGTTTGTTTTTGATGCGGATGTTGCCGAAGGTGCCGCGCATCATGACTTCGTGGTTGCCCCGGCGGGATCCGTAGGAATTAAAATCTTTAGGCGCCACGTTTTTAGCGATCAAATATTTTCCGGCCGGATAATCCGACGGGATGGCTCCGGCCGGAGAAATATGATCGGTTGTCAGCGAATCCCCCAGCACCATCAAAACCCCGGCATTTTCAATATCAGCCGGTTGCGACGGGCGCAGCGCAAAGCCCTCAAAATAGGGCGGTTTACGGATGTAGGTCGACGGGTCTTCCCAGCCAAATGTCGTGCCTTCGGCCACCGGAAGGTCTTGCCAGAATTTATCGCCGTCAAAAATCTTGGCGTATTCCTGTTTAAAGTATTTTTGTTTCACATGCTTGTGGATGAGGGCTTCAATTTCTTCAGCAGTCGGCCAGATGTCTTTCAGGTATACCGGTTGACCGTCGGAATCCTGCCCCAGCGGCTCGGTGGTCAGATCCATATCGATGCTGCCGGCAATGGCAAAGGCAACCACCAGCATCGGCGATGCCAGAAAATTGGCCCGCACGCGCTGATGGATACGGGCTTCAAAATTGCGGTTGCCCGATAAGACGGCGGCCACGGTAAGGTCTTTGTCGGCAACCGCTTTGTCGATTTCAGGGGGAAGGGGGCCGCTGTTGCCGATGCACGTTGTACATCCGAACCCGGCCAGGTGAAAGCCTAAAGTTTCCAGATCGGAAAGCAGTTTGGCGTCTTTCAGATAGTCAATGACCACTTTTGAACCGGGCGCCAGGGATGTTTTGACAAATGAGGGAACACGCAGTCCTTTTGCAACGGCTTTTTTGGCGACGAGCCCGGCGCCCAGCATCACAAACGGATTTGAGGTATTGGTGCACGAGGTAATGGCGGCAATGACGATGCTGCCATCGCACAGCTTTACGGATTCACCGTTTACTATCAGCTCGCAGGCTTTCTTTTTGGGGGCGCTCATCGGGGGGCGGGTGGTTTGGGAACCGGATTCATCGTGATATTTGGAAATATTGGTGATATCGGTGTCTCTTTCATACTTGCCGGCAAGAACGGTCGTAAAATTATCCTGCAGGTCAGTCAATTTAATCCGATCCTGGGGTCTGGCCGGACCGGCGACGCAGGGCACCACCGTGGCAAGGTCAAGTTCAACGACTTCGGTGTATTCGGGCTCTGCGGCATCCGAGTAGAAAAGTCCTATATTCTGGGCATAGGCTTTAACCAGCTCGGCCCGGTCCTGTCGGTTGGTCATCTTCAGATAATCGATGGTCTTGTCATCGATCGGGAAAAACCCCAGTGTGGCGCCGTATTCCGGGGTCATGTTGGCCAGGGTTGCCCGATCGGTGACGGTAAGGTTTTTCATGCCGGCACCGAAATATTCCACAAATTTTTCGACCACCTTGTGTTTGCGAAGCAATTCGGTGACCGTCAGCACCAGATCGGTTGCCGTGGTGCCTTCGGACAACTCACCCACCAGTTTGACACCGATGACTTCCGGAATCGACATATAATAGGGCTGACCCAGCATGACCGCTTCGGCTTCGATACCGCCGACGCCCCATCCCATCACACCGATTGCATTGATCATCGGCGTGTGCGAGTCGGTACCGACCAGCGTGTCCGGGTAGGCGACGGTTGCGTTGCCTGTTTTTTGGGTCATGATCACCTGCCCCAGATGTTCAAGGTTCACCTGATGACAGATCCCGGAGTTGGGCGGCACCACCCTGAAATTATCAAAGCTTTTCTGAGCCCATTTAAGCAGCGCATAGCGCTCTGAGTTTCTTTCGTATTCTTTAGCGACGTTCCGGGTTAATGCATCGGCGGTTCCGTAATAGTCGACCTGAACGGAGTGATCGACGATCAGATCCACCGGGACCAGCGGGTTTATTTTTTGAGGATCCCCTGCCAGATCTTTGACCGCATCACGCATGGCCGCAAGATCGACAATCGCCGGAACGCCGGTGAAATCCTGCATCAGCACGCGAGCCGGGTGGTAGGGGATTTCCTGCGGAGCTTCATAGCGTTTTTGCCAGCGGGCAATGTTTTTCAGGTCTTTTTCGCGCACCACCCGGCCGTCCAGTTTTCGTAAAAGGTTTTCGACCAGGATTTTGATCGAATAAGGAAGGCGTTTAATGTCGGCGATACCGTTTTGCTCCAATTTGGTAATATCATAAAAGGTATAGGTTCTTTTTTTAATTTCGATTTGCGAACTATAATCCGAGTTATCCATAGCAGTGCCTTTCAGTCAATTCAGTCGAAATGATGAGTTATAGCGCCTAATCGTCACGTTGATTTTGGGTTTTGGAATTTGGATTGTGGATTAATACGTGTAGCGATTTGATGTTCAATGGATCAGTTTGTCATTAAATCCAAATTCTAAAATCCAAAATCCAAAATATTATTGCCCCACTACTCCACTACTCCATTTTCTTGTTTTCATTTTCTGTTGCGTTTAAGATGGCGGATGTCATCTTCAGCCGCTACAATGACGTCGCTGGCCAGACCCAGAAAAAGTCCGTGTTCCACGATGCCGGCGCGTTCATTCAGCCTTGCAGCCAGACCATTTGGATCCGCCATCTCGCCAAAATTTGCATCAAGGATGAAATTGTTTTGATCGGTTTGATAGGGCTGCCCTTTATCATCAAGGCGCAGGGTGACGGCTGCCCCCTGTGATTTGAGAAAGTTTTCTGCGGATTTTACGGCAAACGGGATGACTTCGACCGGCAGGGCCCGTCGGGTGCCCAACCGGGGTGAAAGTTTGCTTTCATCCACAATAATAATATTTTGCGCGCTGGCCTGTGCGACCACTTTTTCCCGCAGCAGCGCCCCGCCGCCGCCTTTAATCAGGTTCAGATCCGGATCGACTTCATCGGCCCCATCGATGGTTACATCAATCACCGCTTGATCACCCAACCCGCATAAGGGAATACCCAATTCACCGGCCAGTTTTTCAGTACGGATTGAGGTCGGGATGCCGACAATGTTTTTCAAATCACCGGATTTAAGGCGCTCACCGATTCGGGTCACGGCAAACGCCGTCGTGCTGCCGGTACCCAGGCCCACCACCATGCCGGAATCAACGAATCCGACGGCGCGATGGGCCGCTTTCTGTTTTAATTCATCCTGTTTTTTCAAACCCGTGGTTCTCCTTGTTTCCGTATCCCAAGTTTTTGCATCAGCAACTCATTTGTTTGCCCAGATGCTCAATACATCCGCAGATTTCGCAGATTCATACAGATTATGTTTCAATTTCATAACCCCTTTTATCTGTTTTTAATCTGCGTAATCTGCGGATAATAATATCTATAATTTCATTGGCAGCCTATGCGGCTTTAAGAAGCTTGCATTTTTCAGCGATGCTTTCCAGCAATTTGGCAAAGGGCCTGGCAAACGCAACGACTCCGTCATCCTGCAGTTTCTGAGTGATAACATTCAGATCAACCCCCAGATCTGCCAGTGTGGCAACCTGACTTTGCGCTTCCTGCAGACCCCGGGTAAGAGTCTCGGCTACCCGGCCGTGGTCCATAAAGCTTTCCAGCGTTGAGGGCGGTAAGGTGTTTACCGTATCAGGGCCGATCAGTTCGTCCACATACAGGTTGTCCGGGTATGCCGGGTTTTTGGTACTGGTGCTGGCCCACAAAACGCGCTGCCCATGCGCGCCTTTATCAGCCAGTTGCTGCCAGCGGGATTGCTTCAATATATTTTTGTATACCGCATAGGCGATTTTTGAGTTGGCAACCGCAATTTTACCCGCAAGTTCTGTGTTGCCGATGGCCTCCAATTCTTTATCGACGGCCGTATCCACCCGGCTGACAAAAAATGAAGCTACCGATGCGACTTTATCAACCGGATGTCCCCCTTCAACCGCGGGTCCGGTTTCGGCCAGCTTCTCCAGCCCGGCCTGGTAGGCTGCGGCAACGGCTTTATAATTTTCCAGGCCGAAAATCAGAGTGACATTGACATTGACGCCGGAACCGATCAATTCGGTAATTGCCGGCAGCCCCGCCGGTGTGGCCGGTACCTTGATCAGCACATTGGGGCGGTTGACGCTTTCAAACAAGCGCCGGGCCTCTGCAATGGTTTTTTCGGTTTCATAGGCAAGCTCCGGGCTGACTTCCAGACTGACATAGCCGTCTTTGCCGTTGCTTGAATCATATACGTCGCGCAGGGTATCGGTGGCCAGCTCGATATCCTTAATGGCAAGCGCTTCATAGATCTGCTCGATGGACCGGTCGGTTTTGATCAGCTGTTTTAAATCGTCATCATAGTCGTTGCTGCCGGCAATGGCTTTTTCAAATATCGCCGGATTGGACGTGACGCCCCTGAGACCCTTGTCGACCATCTGCTTGAGTTCACCGGAAGTGATCAAAGAGCGTTGAATGTAGTCCAGCCATATGGATTGGCCCATTTTTTCAAGTTCGAGCAGTTTTGACATTACCTTCTCCTTTGCTTGAATTAATTATCATCTTCTTTCCCATCAAATCAATTTTAATCTTCATACGATTTCCAAGGCCTTTTCAGCCACGCGATTTGCTGTTAGCCCAAATTTTTCATACAGAATCTTGTATGGCGCCGAGGCGCCGAAATGATCCAGAGCAATGATGTGGCCGAATTCACCGACATAGCGGTGCCAGCCCTGGGGGCTGCCGGCTTCGATGGCGATTTTGGCCTTCACCGCCGCCGGCAGGATCTGGCGACGATATTCTGCCGGCTGCGCATCAAACAATTCCCAGGAGGGCATGCTGACCACCCGCACCGCCGGCCCTTCGGCCTTGATCATTTCTGCGGCTTCAAGGGCAATTTGAACTTCCGAACCGCTGGCGATCAGAACAACATCCGGTTTATTACCGGCGGCCTCACTCAGAATATAAGCTCCCTGGTGGAGGCCCTCTGCGGACGCGTATTTGGATTGGCGGTCCAGGGTGGGGAGGTTTTGGCGGCTTAATGCCAGGGCCACCGGGCCGTCGCGGTGATTGATGGCGGTCCGCCAGGCCTGGGCGGTTTCATTTGCATCACAGGGCCGGATGACGGTGAGGTTTGGAATGGCTCTGAGGGCGGCCAGCTGTTCGATGGGTTGATGGGTGGGGCCGTCTTCTCCCAGACCGATGCTGTCATGGGTAAACACATAAATGACTTTCAGTTCTGTCAGAGCTGCCAGACGGATAGCCGGCCGCATGTAATCAGAAAAAATTAAAAATGTGGCGCCATAGGGAATCAAACCGCCGTGCAGCGCCATACCGTTTAAAATACCGCCCATGCTATGTTCCCGTACGCCGAAACGTAGATTGCGGCCGGCATAATTAGAGACCTGGTAGTCGTCTTCACCGCTAATCAGGGTTTTGGTGGAAGGCGCCAGGTCGGCCGAACCGCCGATCAGGTTTGTAATTTTTGGTGCCACCGCATTCAGCACCGTTCCGGATGCCACCCGCGTTGCCATGCCTTTGTCATCGGTTTCGAAAACCGGTATATCCTTTTCCCAGGCGTCCGGAAGCCGGCTGTTTATCCAGCGGTCCCATTCAGCAGCCGGCTCCTGAAAATTTTCCCGGTAGGCTTCAAACGCAGCCTGCCAGCGGTTTTCCAGTTCACGGCCTTCATCAATTGCCTGACGAAAATGTGCTGAGACTTCATCCGGGATCAGAAAGATCGGTTTCCGGGGCCAACCCAGGTTTTCTTTGGTTAGTTTGATCTCTTCAGGTCCCAGGGGTTCTCCATGTACGCCGGCGGTATCCTGTTTGTTGGGGCTTCCGTAACCGATGTGGCTTCGGACGGCAATCAACGATGGCCGTTTGGCTTCCTTCTGGGCCTCAATCAGCGCCTGCTCCAGCGCCTCCAGGTCGTTGCCGTCTGCCACACGCTGGACATGCCAGCCGTAAGCCACGAAACGGCCGGTGCGGTTTTCGGTAAATGCGATGTCGGTATCACCCTCGATGGAAATGTGGTTGTCATCGTAGAAATAGATCAGTTTGCCCAGGCCCAGGTGCCCGGCCAGTGAAGCCGCCTCATGGGAGATGCCCTCCATGAGATCCCCGTCGCTGACAATACCGTAGGTAAAATGGTCGACAATGTGATGACCGGGTCGATTAAAGCGCGCAGCCAGGTAGCGTTCGGCAAGGGCCATGCCCACACCATTGGCAAAGCCCTGTCCCAGAGGGCCGGTGGTGGTCTCCACCCCCGGTGTGAGACCGTGTTCGGGATGGCCGGGCGTTTTACTGCCCCATTGGCGGAAATTTTGAAGCTCTTCGAGGGGCAAATCATAACCGCTCAGATGTAAAAGACTATAAAGCAGCATCGAACCGTGGCCGGCTGATAACACAAAGCGGTCTCGGTTGGGCCAGTCGGGATTTTTGGGATTATGCCGCAAAAAGCGTGTCCAGAGAACATATGCCATGGCAGCAGCCCCCATGGGCATGCCGGGGTGACCCGATTTGGCTTTCTCAACCCCATCGGCTGAAAGCATTCGAATCGTGTTAACACACAGTTGGTCAAGTTTTGTCGGCATTTGATCCCCCTTCGTCAATGACCATGCAATTTAATTAGATAGCGTAAATTCTTGAAGTCTCGGTTGTTTGATCTGATTAAATGTCAGGTAAATCCGAATATCGAAGCACGAAATGCGAAACAAATCCTAATTTCCCAAATTCTAAATTCAAAACTCATGAAAGCCAAATATTAAAAAGGGTAGTTACGTTTTGGTCATTTGAAATTCGGGTTTTGAATTTGTTTCGACCAATTTTATTAAATCGGGCGACATTCGGATTTCGAATTTTAACACTATGTCTCTTCACCTTTAATCTTTTTGATGATCTTGGGGATAAAAAATGAGAAAATAAACAACCCGATTGAGAAAAATACCTTAAAAGATATCAGCTCGGCCCAGTTGCCTGAACCCCAGATCTCTTTTAGGGTTCCGATAAAAAACGTGAAAATAAAGGTTCCGACGATAATACCCAGGCCGGTACCGGCAAAATAGTCCCAAAAATGCACCTTGGTGAGTCCCATCCCGAAATTCATGGGGGTAAATGGGAAGTACACCAGCCGCAGATATAATACAGTGGCAAAACCATTCCGTTCGATGGCATCGTCATATTTTTTTAGTTTATCGCCGATCAGAGACGCGGCAAATTCTCTGCCCAGCGTGCGCCCGATGAAGAAGGCCACACTGGCGCCCAGCATAGCCCCGATCCACACCCAGACAAATCCCCAGTAGGCACCAAAGATGGCGGCCCCCAAACCGGTAATCAGGGTGCCCGGCAAAAGAAGACAGACCCCGGCCGCATAAATCAGGATAAAGACCGCCGGCGCCCAGAATCCAACCATATCTAAAAAGCGGCCTAATGCATCGGCGGTTAAATACTGCTTCACCGGTGTAAGGCGAATCAGCAGGATCGCGCCAATGATAAATGCCACCAGTATCAATGCCTTTATGACGGCTTTTTTGCGATTATTAATCGTTTGTTGCATCACTTCTTCCATATCTGGCTCCTGGCTCCTTGTCTCTGGTTCCTCGCCGCTGGTTTCCGGTTCTTGTTGTTGTGTGCCGAGCTTTTGACATTTGAACTTCTATGTTATTTGCTCAATCGCTTGCGGTCCTTTGGTGCCGGCTTCATAGAAGTGAAGCAATTCGGCCTGATCATCACAGGTTTCACAGCGGTTTAAAATGGGCGTCAGAAACTTCCAGCAAAGTTCAACACCGTCCTGCCGCCAGAACAGCATTTGGTCTCCCAGCATGCAGTCGATCAACGCCCTGGCGTAAGCATCCAAAACAGGGCCGCTGTAATTTTGCTGATAATGAAAATCCATGGTTACAGTGCGCAGGCACACCACCGCACCGGGGTTTTTGGTTTGAAACGTCAGGGTTATGGTTTCTTCCGGATAAATTCCCAGAATGAGCCGGTTGGCCGCGATCGTTTCTCCCAGGGTATGGCGAAACATCGAATGGGGAACGTGCTTGAACTGGATGACGATCTCGGTCAATTTTTGGTCCAGGCGCTTGCCGGAGGTCAGGTAAAACGGGACACCCTGCCAGCGCCAGTTATCCAGGTAAACTTTCATCATAGCAAACGTCGGCGTAAGGGAGTTCGCATTCACTCCTGATTCCGCTCGATAGGCGGGGACCGCTTGACCATTGACGGTGCCGGCAGCGTATTGCCCCAGAACGAGATATTCCTTGAGGTGTTCCACCTGAAAAGGCCTTAAGGCGCGAAACACTTTGATCTTTTCGTCTCTGGCATGATTGGCTTCGAAGCGCGATGGGGGCTCCATGGCCGTCAGGGCCAATAGTTGCATCATATGGTTCTGGAACATATCTCTTAAAACACCGGACTGTTCGTAATATCCGGCACGATGCTCAACCCCCAGGTGTTCGATGGCGGTGATGGCAATGTACTCGATATAACGTCGATTCCATAAGGGCTCAAAGAGGGAGTTGGCAAAGCGCAACATCAGCACATTTTGGACCGTTTCTTTAGCCAGGTAATGATCGATCCTGAAAATTTGATGTTCTCTGAAATCTTTGTGAAGGCTTTGAGCCAGATCCTCGGCTGTTTTCAGATCCGTGCCGAATGGTTTTTCCACGACAATCCGCGACCAGCCATTGCCGTTTTGATTTTCGTCCGCCAAGCCAACCTGACCGATCATCCTGGCGGCTGATTTGTAAACCACCGGTGGAAGGGCCATATAAAAGATCCGGTTTCCGCCGGTGTTAAATTTTTTGTCCAGATCGCGCAGGTGTTGGGCCAGGCGCTTAAATGATTCCAGATCTTCAAAATCCGTATGGAGATAATAAAGGGCTTTGGCAAAAGACCGCCATCTGGTTTCATCATAGACACCGGCCTTTTTCAAGGCCGACTGCATGTTCGCTCTGAATTCCTGCTCATCGATGTCAATCCGGCTGGTGCCCGCGATCAAAAAAGGATCCGGTAGCCCGTCATTTAAGTAAAGATTAAATAGTGCCGGCATCAGCTTTCGTGATGTTAAATCACCGGTTGCTCCCATAATGACAATGGTGCAGGGGTCGCTGCGCTCGGGCGCCACACACTCCAGCGGCGTCAGCCCCAGATCCGGTGCGCTCACCGTTGCCATGGCATCCTTGGTTATATTCGGATCGGTGGTTCTACGCTGCATGACTTTCTCCATAACTAAGCATAAAAAAATAAAAATATCGAATATCGAACAAGGAACTTCGAAGGTTGAATGATGGCATCGCTTTGCTCTGTCGTTTTATATGAATAAAAATGATCGTTCGACCCATATGCTCTCGACGGGTAGAATACCTTACTTCGACATTCTGCATTCAATATTCTGTATTCGATATTCAAATTTTAATTTAGATGACCAATTTGCTGAACTCATTCTTCCTTCGATACCACCGCGTGCCCGCCAAACTCCCGACGCAAGGCAGCCAGCACCCGATCGGTAAAAGGATCCTGCTGCCGTGAACGAAAGCGTCGCATCAGCGAAAGGGTGATCACTTCTGCAGGAACACCGGTATCCACTGCCTGCTGCACGGTCCAGCGGCCCTCACCGGAGTCTGCGACATAGCCCGTGATGTCGGAGAGATCGGCGCTTTTGCTGAAGGCATCTTCTGCCAGCTCCAGCAGCCACGATCGGATAACACTGCCCTGATTCCACATATGGGCGATTTTGGCATAGTCAAATGCCTCTGCAAAATCAGAGGCATCCAGGATTTCAAAACCCTCACTGTAGGCCTGCATCAATCCATATTCGATCCCGTTATGGACCATCTTCACAAAATGTCCCGCTCCGATTTTGCCGCAATACAGGTAGCCATCCTCTGGCGCCAGCGTCTCAAATATGGGTTCCAAATATCTGAACACGTCCTTGTCGCCGCCCATCATCATGCAGTACCCCATCTTAAGCCCCCATATTCCACCGCTGACACCCACGTCCATATAGCGGATGCCTGCTTCCTTGAGCGCTTGGTACCGGCGAAGATCATCCTTATAATAGGTGTTGCCGCCGTCGATGACAATATCTTCTGGACTCAGCAGTTCTTTGAACCGGCTGATGGTGTCTTCCACCGGTTTGCCGGCCGGTAGCATGATCCACACAATTCGCGGCGCTGAAAGCATCTCAACGACCTGTTGAAGCGAAGCCGCACCGGCGGCGCCATCAGCGGTAATTTGTTGAACGGCCTCTTTGGAAAGATCATAGGCGATGATTTCATGATTGCCCCGCATCAGCCGCCTGGCCATATTCATTCCCATCTTGCCCAAGCCAATCATTGTAAGTTTCATACGGATTCCTCCGTTTTTGAATTCAAATTCGGGATCGCTTACGATTCAACTTCGCAGGCTCTGCCTTTAAGATGAAAGAAAAACTTTAAACCCTTCTGAACTTTTTCTGAAAATATTTTCGGCGTAAAGAAATTGCCCGCCACGCGTTTGTTGATTTCACCGATGGTCGGATAAGGATGCACAGCCGCTGCCAGGGTCGCAAGCTTAACTTTTCCGTTTAACACGGCCACCCATTCTGCGAGCAAATCTCCTGCATGGGGTCCTAAAATCTGCACGCCAATGGGTTTTTCTTTTTCGTTTAAAAGCATTTTAATTTTGCCGGTTTTTTCTCCCTCGGCCTGACTGCGATCATTGTCTTTAAATTCTTCGGTCCAGACCGTATAATCAACACCGGCCTTCCTGGCCATTGTCTCGTTCATACCGATATTGCCCAGGGGCGGGTCCGTGAAGGTGCACCACGGAATGTAGCTAAAGTCGGCCTTTCGAGGCAAGCGAAAAACGGCATTGCTGACCACAATGCCGCCTTCATAGCCGGCGGTATGAGTGAATTGAAATCCGCCGTTAACATCTCCGACCGCATAAATGTGTTTGTAATTGGTGCGCATTCGCTGATCAACCTTAACCCCTCGCCGATCATGCTCAACGCCAATGGTTTCAAGCCCCAGCCCTTCAACATTGGCAACCCGGCCCAGGGCAACCAGAAGCGCCTCGGCTTTTAGTCTAAGGGTGTTGCCGTCTTTGCCTGTTTTGTCTCTTACGATCACTTCTCTCTCGCTGCCCAGATCGTTTACGGCTTCAATGGTATGGTTGGTATAGAACTTGACGCCCTCGGCACTTAGAATCTCCATGACTTCATTGGTCAGGTCAGAATCATCTTTTGGAAGAATCTGAGGCGCCATATCGACGACCGTTACAGCGGTTCCAAACCGGTTGAATGCCTGAGCCATTTCAATACCAATCGGCCCGGCACCCAGTACAATCATAGATTTGGGTAGATGATCGAGATAAAAGATTTCCCTGTTGGTAATATACGGTGTCCTGTCAAGGCCTTTGATGGGCGGGATGAAGGCCGATGATCCTGAAGCGATCACCCAGGATTTGGCGGTGTAGTTTTTTCCGTTTAGCCGGATGGCGTGCTCATCCGTAAAATTCGGATGGCCGAATTCAACCTGGGCCCCCAGGCCACAAAAACGTTCTACGGAATCATGGTGCTGGATGGTACGGATAACCGCTTTTACCCGTTTAGATACATTCCCAAATTCAACCGGCGGCACATCTATTTTTGGCAAGCCGAATCTTTCAGCATTTTTCATCAAATGGTAAACGTGGGCGCTCTTAATTAGGGTTTTACTGGGCACACAGCCAAAATGCAGGCAGTCTCCGCCGAGTTCTTTTTCTTTTTCAATCAGAAGGGTTTTGGCACCCAGTTGAGCGGCTCCGGCTGCCACGGTCAAACCGCCGGCACCACCGCCGATGATTCCGATATCATAATCATATTCTGCCATCTTATCCTCCCTCTTCGATTTTGGATTTTAGAATGCGGATTGCGGATTGAAAGGGACCGAAGTGACAATTCGCCCATGGGATATACTGCAAATCTTTACCAATCCGAAATTGTTTCAAGCTTCATTAATCCGGCAAATAAAAAAGACATCCGATCTAGCATTTGCCTTTTGTCGAATGATGACTTCAAAACTTACACCTCTTTTTCGCAAGCGTTATAGCGGTTGTCATAAATATGTTCCGTTTGCCGGATTTCCTAAAAGGAGAAAATGTAAT
>CBDUUO010000010.1:0-18344 GCA_965370395.1 uncultured bacterium | reverse complement strand
TTGCTTCGTCGTTTCACTCCTCGCAATGACTCTGGTATGTGAAAAATTATTGTAAGTAATTTCTGGGACACAACACTATAATACCCACCTGCTCTCTTGCAGATTATCATTTAATCTGAATGGGTGGTGTGCTATGAACTTTGCTATGAACGGGTATCAAGTGTTTCTTTCAGCAACCGCACGATAGATCAGGATGGATTTTTATGGATAAAAAATTGAAAAAATTTAAAGATGTTGATCATGTGGCCGCAATGCTGGAGTCGGCCGACTATATTTGTTCAAAAACGATTGCCACCGTTGTTTTTTTGGCCCAGGCCACCCAGAAACCGGTGCTGGTGGAAGGTCCTGCCGGAGTGGGCAAAACGGAATTGTCAAAAGCCGTTGCCCGCAGCCTGGAACGTGAATTGATTCGCCTGCAATGTTACGAGGGGCTGGATGAAAGCAAAGCACTTTATGAGTGGGAGTATGCCAAGCAACTGCTTTATACGCAGATGGTTAAAGAAAAAATTGATGATGTGGTTTCCGGCGCTCACAATCTGCCGGAAGCGGTGGATCGTATTGCGGCGCAGGAGGATGCTTTTTTTTCCGAACGTTTTATTCAACCGCGACCGCTGCTGCAGGCCATTTCATCCGCCAAGCCGGTTGTCTTGCTGGTGGATGAGGTCGACAAATCCGATCCTGAATTCGAGGCGTTTCTTTTAGAAGTGCTGAGTGACTTTCAGGTATCCATTCCCGAACTGGGCACCCGCACGGCACGTAATATTCCCTTTGTATTTTTAACGTCCAATGATTCGCGCGATATGAGCGATGCTTTGAAACGGCGCTGCATCCACTTGTATATCGAGTATCCGGATCGCGACCTTGAAATGCGAATCGTCCGGCTTAAAATCCCCCGGATCAAGGATCGACTGGCCGGCCAGTTGATCGATGCCATCCACAAGATTCGGAATCTGGACCTGAAAAAGAAGCCCTGTGTTTCGGAAACCTTGGACTGGGCGCAATCGCTGATTGCACTTCAAATCGAAGACCTGTCGCCGGAAGTGATCAGGGATACCTTGAATGTGATTCTCAAATATCAGGCCGATGTGGTTCAGGTCAGGGATAAGCTGGATCAATTAATTAAAAAGTGATCTAAAATGCCTAAAATGCGCTAAAGTGCCTAAAGTTATGGTGTCGCTATGCTCCATCTATTTTAATAAAATGGATAGAATTCCTCAACTTTAGGCATTTTAGATCACTTTAGTCACTTTAGCTCAATTGCTATTATTTCTTCATATGGTCAACGTCGTTTTAAAATTTGTGGCTTGTGCCCGCATGTCGGGTTTGCGGGTATCGACTTCCGAGGTGCTGGATTGCCTGAATCAGTTGAAACTGGTCGATGTCCTGGAAGAGCCCCAGTTTGCCGCGGTCTTGCGTGCCAATTTCGCTAAAAGCCGTCGGGAACAACATCATTTTGACCGTCTTTATCAAATGTTTTTCCACGAGCTGCGCCAGGATGCTTCGATCGCCGGTTCCGAACCGCTTTCGGAACAGATCCACGATACTTTGCAAGCGCTGGCGCCGGCAGGGGAAGAAAATACGACCTTTCAGGCAGTGCTTGATTTTTTAGACGGCGACCCCCTTCCTTATTTTGAACAGCTCCAGCAGATCGGATCAGACGCTGATGATCAAAATCGCGGTCTGGGTTCGAATTTAGGAGCGGTGACCCGGCGTCTTGAAATCATGCTGGGGCTCAATGCGGCTGAAGATGCTCTGGAGCAGTTTTTCGCCGATCATCGTGATCAGATGAACTGGGAAGTGCGTCGGGATTTAAACGCGCATTTTAAAAACCGCCTGGAAAGTGCGCGCCGGCTTTTGACCCATGACCGCCGGGCATATGCGGATAGCGTTGACAAAAACGTTTCTTATCGACAGCGGCTGGATCATCTGGGGGAAATCCATTTTGCGTCCCTGACCAAAAAAGAAGTGGAGACCATGCGGGAGGTGATCGAGCAGCTGGTGCGCAAGCTAAAAGACACCATCAACAGACGATATGCTCACCGAAGCAGGGGCGTATTGGATATCAAGAAAACGCTGCGCCGGGCCGCAGGCTATCAGGGGATTCCGTTTGAATTGTTTTATCGCCATCATCCGCTGCGAAAAGCCAAAATCGTTGCCCTGTGCGATGTCTCCGGATCCGTCTGGTCGGCGGCGCGCTTCATGTTAAATATGCTGTACTCGCTGCAGGAATGCTTTACCCAGGTGCGGAGTTTTATATTTGTGGCGGGATTGGATGAGGTGACCAATGTTTTTGAGGATCATGAAATCAATCAGGCCATTGAGAAAATTCTCAAAGAAGCCAGCATTGAATACAACGCGGCAACCGATTACGGATTGACTTTTCGACAATTTAAAAACCGGTATATGGATATCCTCAATAAAAAAACAACCCTGATTATTATCGGTGACGGGCGAACCAATTACGCCAATCCGGAAGAAACAATTTTAGATGAAATGCGGGAAAGAAGCCGGCGGATGATCTGGCTAAATCCGGAAACTCCATATTTCTGGTATACGGGCGACAGCGAGATGCGCACCTACATGGGATATTGTGACGAAGTGCGCCCCTGTCAGAACTTAAATCAGCTGCTGGAATTTATTGAGTCGCTGGTTTTGTAAAAATGAACTGCGGGTAAATTTTTAATTTAAATTGTGTTTGCTAAAATTATCAGTTAGAGGTGAACACCATGAGCCCCATAGACATAAAAAAAGTTGAAAATTCGCAAAGCCCATACTGCCGGGGTTTTATCGAACTGCCGTTTGCCGTTTATCGCGACAACCCCAACTGGGTTCCCTGGTTTAACAAAGACATAATCTCCTTCATTGAGCGCCACCATCCCCTGTTTGAGCATTCTACAGGGGATTTTTTTGTGGCTTTAAAAGGCAATGAACCCGTGGGTCGAATTTTTGTTTTCGAAAACACGCGTTACAACAAAACGCATTCCGTGAACAGTGCCTATTTTTATTTTGTGGATTTCATAGATGATCGCGAAGTTGTCGAAAAACTACTTCAAACCGCCATTGATTGGGCCAAAGCCAGGAACCTTGATGGTGTGATGGGCCCCATGGGACTGGGCGGGGTCACCGGGGTGGGGTTGCTGGTGGCGGGTTTTGAGCACCGCGCCGCCATGACCATGATGATGTACAATCATGAATACTACCCGCAGCGTATCGAAGCGCTCGGGTTCTCCAAACTCATCGATAATTTTTCATTTTATCTGCCCACCACCGCAACACTGCCGGACATCATTGCACAGTCTGCTGAAGATCTTTTAAAAAAAGGCGAGTGCAAGGTCTTACAATTTGATTCCAAAAAGCAGCTACTCGAAATCGCCGACGACATTGTTAAAGTGTTCGCTCAAACGTTGAGCGATCATGTTGGCAACTATGAACTGTCAGCCAACGAACTCAGCTACCTTAAAAAGAGTCTTGTTCAAATTGCAGATCCCGGGCTCATTAAAATTATCACGTTCAACGGGAAGGTTATTGGATTTTTATTCGGCTTTCATGATCTGTCCGCAGCCATGCAGAAATCCAGAGGCAAATTAAACCTGCTGTCCACTTACCGGTTGCTGCGCGAGTATAAAAAAACGGATTGGATTCTCATCAATGGAATGGGCATTTTACCGGATTTCCAGGGGACCGGCGCCAATACCCTTTTATATGCTGAGATTGAAAAGACCATTCGGCAGAACACGCAGTTCAAGCACCTTGAGATGGTGCAGATTCAAGAAACCACGGCCAAGATGCTCAACAATGTAAAAACACTGGAAGGCAAAATCCATAAAACCCACCGGATTTATCAGTATAAATTCTAATTGCATCCAGGTAAAAAAAAGCAGGGCTACTCAGAGGCCCTGCTGGTTCATATCGGATGCCGGCGGCAAATGGAATTACGAGTCCCATCTACCTGCTGTTGATGCGGTTGATTGCTGCCGGTTGAGTGCTATTGATTGCGATTTGAAGTGCAGCGTTCCCCCAGCGGTTATATCCGGGCCCGGGGCCCAACGATATTCGCCGCCCAGATTCGTATCTATCAGATCATATACCTCTTTGTCGGTCGTATATCCATCACCAGAAATTTTAATATTCGACCATGTTAAGGATTCCCTGATATTGAGTTCCTTAACTCCCAGATGTAATGCCCGTTCGCTTGCGGTGCCGGATACGACATCAAATTTCTGAATGGATACGGATGCGACGACACCCATGATGATCATCACCGAAATTAATTCAATTAAAGTAAATCCTTTTTGGTTGAGGCAATCAAATTTTTTACTCATATAAAGCAGTCCTCATTCTCGTAGAAAATATCGGATCGCGTTCCAGGCTTATATAATCAACGTTTATAGATATGTAGTTATATAGAAAAATTGGTTTAACTTGAGCAGGGAGGCATCCAAGCCCGGCAAAACATGTTCCCGCTATTTCTCCTCTCCTGCAAAAATCATGCAAATACAATGGATTACCCGAAATAATGAGATGTTGTAAGAATTACAAATACTTAGCTACCTATACGAATTAGCGGCCCATCGGGGTCTGAAAAAAAAGAGACACTGATTGTGTAATTTATTTCACATTTTGGCAGGTTCTGGCTGGATAAGAATTTGAATTTTTTTGAGTAAAGAAGAGTCGTAGGTGGGGGCAGGAACAAGTTTGGAGGTCAGAAGCAAGGATTTTATGAAAGAATTGAATAACAATTTAAATATGGATGGCTTCTCCAAATTCTACACCAAATCCATATTGATCCGTCCATACGACTTTGCCTTTCAATTTGAGGCTGCTTTCTTTTCCGCGAGCGGGTACGGCGACTGTCACGACATTTCCTTCTGGTAAGAACAAATCCGTTTCAACAAATGCGCCTTTGTTGCCCAGATTTTTAATGAAACATTCATGGACGCCGTATCGGGTAGCAAAAAATGTTGACTCTGAACAAAATTTTCTTGGATATCTTCTTTTATTTTTCATCAGATTGATTCGACCATTTCATTGGGTTTATACAGCACCATGCTTTCATCAGTCCAGGGTCGAAGCGTTGGCTTGAATTCGGCGGCATCGAGTGTATGGTTACAGATGAAATACTCCAATTGAGATCGTTGCCGGTGATTCAACTCACCGAATTGCACACCGCATTTACGAATTGTAAACGAATTTAGAGGGATATCTGTTTCAACCAAGATGTCGAAAACCGGTTTAAACAGCAGCCGATCCAGATAAAATGCGTCTCTGGCAAACAAGATATCCATTTTAAACAGGCTGTTGGATTCACCCTGACGATCGATGTAATGAAACGCAAGCCCATCTTTTGAAATATTGGTTATTTGACCCATTTTAATGGGTTTGGATTTGATCACCGCAAAGGCAATCTCACCCATGCTCATATCTTTTATTTTGCTCAATTCGATGGATGTGGATCTGAGAACAGCAAAAGTGCCTGATTTTACCCCATAGCGTTGGTGGTTTCTGCGCTCCATCTTCTTTGCCCCTTTAGATTGGAAATGTACAAAATATAATAACCAGCAATTTTCCTGCCAATATCACATCAATGGGCAACCAATTTTTGTTAAAAAACGGTTATTACATATATTTTAAATAGTTATGTTGTTATAAAAAGATGAAAATCCATTCATTTTTTAACCCTGCTTAAACGAAATTCAGTCAATTTTGTACACTTTTATATACAGTCGTCGGCGCATAAGACCTAATCCTCTGACAATATTCGATTTTTTTTGATCCCTAAAGGCGCCGCCATTGTATATAAAAAGATATAACCAGACAAAGCATGGATGGGATAAGAAATATTCCTTGATTCAGCGGGTCCAACATTCCATTATTACATCATTCTCCGCCTTCGGCGGATGAGCGAAGCGAACTAAGTTCATTATCTTGTCCAAATTCAGCCACGTTATCGATAGGGAGGAGAAATATGAAATCGTTATCCATTTTTTGTCAATCGGTTAAGGTCAGTCTGGACACCGGGCCGGGCATCCGTGACATTACGCCGGCGCTGGAGCAACTGATTCATGATTTACAGGTTGAAAATGGAAGTCTGTCTGCCACAATGGTGGGATCGACGGGTTCGTTGACGACCATCGAATATGAACCCGGGGTGGTCAGAGATCTAATGGCAGCTGTCAATCGCCTGGCGTCACCGGATTTGGAATATGAGCATGAAAAAGCCTGGCATGACGGCAACGGGCACAGCCATGTGCAGGCAGCGCTATTGGGGCCTTCAATCGTCTTGCCGATTCGAAAAGGGCGCCTGAAACTGGGAACCTGGCAGCAGGTTGTGGCCATCAACCATGACAACCGATCCCGTCAACGCACCATCGAAGTCACTATCACCGGTATCGTGTCATCGCGCTAAAAATAATATCTACAGGCGGGGTTAGTCCGGAAGAATGTGCCGGCAAAGAAGTTAGTTAAAGGTTATTCGTTATTTGTTATTAGATGAGCTGTGAAACTTTTTGAACATTAGATAGCAACCAACCGCTAATAACTTATAACAATTAACTGATAACCTCATTTTTTTCGGCGCAGCCGATTCATGGCCAATCTCAAACTGGTCTGCATCCGTCCAATCGCCTGAGCCAGTAAACCGATCTCATCTCTGGATTTAATGTCGATTTTTACATTCAGTTCGCCCAGGCTCATGCGTTCTGCGGCATCGGTCAATTTCATTACCGGCGTCACGATCGCCCGGGCGGCAAACCAGGCGATAACAGATACCAGTAAAATGGTGCACCCCAGCAGGGTCAGCGCAAACTTTTGCACCCGGTTTAGCGCCGAAAATACTTCACTTTCTTCCTGCTGCAAAGCCAGTGCCCAGCCATAATTATTGCTGCGCACATGGCCAAGGGCCGGTCGACCGTTTGACGTGTTAAATCGAGTGGTGATGGTGGTCCAGCCTTTTTTACGATAATTGGCGATTAGTGGATGGCTGTTGAGGTTTTTGCGTTTGGCCACATACTGCCGATTGGGATGGGAGACCACATAGCCCTTCTCATCCACCAAAAAGGCATGACCGGTCTTTCCGGTCTTCCATGTGGCAATGCTTTTGGATATGTCGTCAACGGTCATTTTCGCCGCCATGACACCAATGGTTTGATCATCTGATTTGATGGGCACTGCCAGAACAAGGGCCGGTTTTTTGGAGGTCTTTCCGATCAGCGTCTGCCAGCTGAGGCTTTTACCCCGCATGATATCTTTGTAATATTGTCGGTCAGAGTAGTCCTTAAGTGGCACATCGTCATTCCTGGCAATATTTATCCCATCGGGTCCAACGGTAAACACCAGATACATCCACGGGTATTGTTTTTGAATCGTTTCTAGAACCTGCTTTTGTTGTGCCCCATCCATGGAGGTGATTTCTGAAAGCTTCGCTGCGGTGCGCAGAATGGACACATTGTTATTGATCCAGCCGTTGATCTGATTTCCCAGCCCCCGGGCCGTTTGCGCCATCAATGCCTCGGTGTCCGTACGAATGCGTTCATTGGTTTCCCGTTGAGTGATTCCCCAGAAAATAGCAAACGGCAACAAACTGACGATGAGCATAACGGTGATTATTTTACCAAAAAGACCGAAACGGACCTTCTGGCCGCCGTAAAATGGCGGCGGTTCCCTGGGGATGTCTTCAGGTTCCTGGCGAAGCGCTGCCGGCCGTTCAATCGCCCGCTCGGGTATTTGTGTTGCCTGAGATACTTCAGGCTCAGGTATTTCGTGAGGAAATGAGAGTTCATCAGCGGGTTCGAGTGCCGGCTTGCTTACGACCATGATGTTATCGCAGGCTTTGCATTTAACCTTGGCTTTTTCGCCTTTCATCTTCGTTTCATCAACTCGATATTTTTTTCCACAAGCATCACAAATAATGTCCATCATGGTTTGTGTTCCTCCGTTTAGGTTCGCTTTTTATTTAAGATATCCATCATGGATTTTTTAAATTCGATCCGCTTTTCCTCATCCGGTATTTCATGAGAAAGCGCGGTAATCAATTCCGCAGCCTGATGTATCGGAATTCCGGGGGCGGTTAATTCCATTTGCGACACGACCTCTTCGATTAAAATTTCGGCCATGGGTCCAATCACCCTTGATAGATTGATTTTGAGCGCCTGTAAAAAAATCTTATCCAGAACGGGAAGATCCTTTCTTACGGGCTCAATTAGCCCCTGTTGCAGCAACTTCGCTAAATTTGTTTTCAGGGTATCGGCTCTCATATCCACTTCATCGGCAATTTGATACAGACTCTTATTTTCATCGATGGCAATAAGCAAGCGTATCATGTCCGCATCCAGGGATATCTGGTCATTATCCTTGCGAATCACCTTGCGATAATAGATCTCCTGCTGACCGGGCCTACCTATGTCCATTTATATTCCCATTCACGGTTAAAAATTACGACGATTCGTTCAAATACAGCTTTCCGTGCCCCGAGACCCATCAACGGTTTCCAATTTATGCGGCGCGGGTTTGCCAATAGTTTTATGTGTTTGAAAACAAAAGAGATTGGATGGTTTATCCTAACCCGGACAAGCCGGAACCAATTGCCACAAAGGCACCAAGACACAAAGCGAAATCTTTGGTTAATATTCATCTTTGCGTCTGGTCTTGGTGGCGTAAATGTTTTGCCACAAAATGCAAAAAAATAATTTCTAAGGTACTAATAAGCTTAATGATAAAGGCGATTTTATGTCAAGCAAAAAACCTGCAACCCGGATGGATTGCAGATTATGACGTCGAGGGGGGCATGTCCAATTCATTATGAATGTTATGATTTTTTATCCAGTTCCTGTTTTAGTTTTTTCTCCATTTCAGCAAACAGATCCTTTTTCTTTTGTGCCTGCTTGGCCTGAATGTTTTCAATTTTTTGTGCAAGCCCTTTCTGGGATTCTTGAAATTTCTTAAGTTCCTCTTCCAGTTTACTTTCATCCTCTTCGCGCGGGATTTCTTCAATTTTCAAATGGTCCCGGATAAACAGCCGATTACCGAATGACGCCTCGACACTATCGACAATTCCCATTTCCTTCAGTTTTCTGCAGATATAATTACTGTGTTCAATTGACATCGTCAGGATTTGACTGATATCTGCTAATGTTGGCGGGGTATTGTTTTGATATTCCCAGACCCGGATGGCCGATACAAATAGGTGAGCCGTCGTGTATAAATTTTTGCTTCTGTCTTTCATATTGACCCGATCTTCTTTTGCGCCTTTTATTCAGATCAAAGAGCGGCGTACTTCCGGTGATGCTAAAAAATCGAAGTTCACTTTAACCATGACCGGTTTTTGCTTCGAAAAGAATGCTTCATTGCGTCCGGCCGTACTTGACATCAACATTGTAGCAGAGTAACATTTCTTTAATATTTGTCAAGCAACTAGGCAAGTGTGCCGGGCGATGCCCGCAATCTGTCAGGCGACAACCCAAAGATTCATCCTGCGGGCTATCGCCGTTATTAACCGTTGGACTTTTTTAAGACCGCTTCGGGCCACTGGTGTCGTGTCCCACAAATATATTACTAAAGTTGTGTGGTATATCTAAGTCCGGTTGAGTGCTTGAATGCAGAAAATTCCAAGCACCAAAATTCGTAAATTCCAAATCACAAAACACAAGTATCAAATGGTTCGACAAGCTCACCACCCTGAGCCAAGTCGAAGGGCAAATCACAATGACCAAAATTCAAAATATCAAACCTGTTTTGGTCATTGAAAATTTGAAATTTGAGATTTATTTGTAATTTGGTGCTTTAAACTTGGAATTTTATATTTTGTTATTTGGGATTTAATCGACTTTTTTTCAAAAGAAAGATTTGTTAAATAAATCGGGGTTATGTAAATTATATAAGGGACACGATAATAGAGGAGAGGCCACCATGACTGAAATTGTAGACGTAAAAGCAAGGCAGATACTGGATTCGAGGGGAAACCCTACTGTTGAGGTGGATGTTATTGTCGCCTGTGGTGCAGTCGGAAGAGCTGCAGTTCCATCCGGGGCTTCTACCGGGAAACGTGAAGCGCTGGAATTGCGGGACAGGCGTCTCAAGCGTTACGGGGGCAAAGGCGTAACCGCGGCCGTGAAAAATGTTATGACCAGGATTGTGCCGGCCATCGAAGGAATGGATGCCGCCGATCAGGCCGCTTTGGATCAACGCATGATTGAGCTTGATGGTACCCCCAATAAATCAAAGCTGGGTGCCAATGCCATACTTGGGGTATCGATGGCTGCTGCACGAGCCGCAGCAGCAGCGTACGGGCTGCCGCTTTACCGATATCTTGGCGGCATCAATGCCCGGTACCTGCCGGTACCGATGATGAATATCATCAATGGCGGGGCGCATGCGGCCAACAATCTGGATATCCAGGAGTTTATGATTATGCCCTTCGGTGCAGACACCATCGCTGAGGCGGTTCAGATGGGTGCCGAGACGTTTCAGCAATTAAAAAAGATTTTCAAAGACCAGGGTCTTAGCATAGCGGTCGGCGACGAAGGCGGCTTTGCACCCGATCTGGAGTCCAACGAGGCGGCGATTCAAAATATCCTGCAGGCCATAAAAGCCGCCGGTTATAAACCCGGCAAAGATATGGGTCTCGCCCTGGATGTGGCGGCCAGCGAAATATTTAAGGGCGGTAAATACATCTTAAGCTCCGAAAATAAAAAACTGAATGCCCGCCAGATGATCGACTACTATGAGAAACTGATCGATCAGTATCCCATCGTTTCCATTGAAGACGGCCTTGCCGAAGGGGATTGGGATGGCTGGAAGATGATGACCGATCGGCTGGAAAGCACCGTTCAAATTGTCGGCGATGATATTTTCGTGACCAACCCCAAGATTTTCAACAAAGGCATCGAACAGGGCATCGCCAACTCAATTTTGATTAAATTGAATCAGATCGGAACGATTACCGAAACCCTGGATGCCATCGAATTGGCCAAACAGGTGGGATACACAACCGTCATTTCGCATCGCTCCGGAGAAACTGAAGATACCTTTATTGCCGATCTTGTGGTCGGCGTTAATGGCGGGCAGATAAAAACGGGCTCCATGTCACGCAGTGACAGGGTGGCAAAATACAACCAGTTAATCCGGATTGAGGAAGAACTCGGGGCAGCCGCTTTTTTCTCTAAGGAGTTGTTCTAACAAAATGACTACCGATTTAAAAATAATTGCCGGGACCGTTTTAAGCCTGGTCTTGACTGCGCTTTTTCCCGCCATTCTGCATCCGTACGTGCTTCAGGGCCCTCATATCATTAGGTTAATGACCGAGAAACTGGGGCAAGCCCAAAGCCTCTCTGTTTCTCAAAGAATGATTTTTTACAATATCCCGCCGCTACCTCAAGCGTCGTCTGAAAAAGACAATGCCGGGGAACTGAAAACTGCGGCAAACCATCCGGAGCGCAAGCAAGCGACACCTCCCCATGATGAGACAGAGGTGCCTCAGCCGGATTTTCTGAGTAAAAATGACAGCCTTGATAATGTCAACGATTCAGCAAATTTACCGGACGGTCAGCCGGCGGTGCCGGATCAAACGGCTTCATCGCCCGTGCTGCCCGAGACCATTCAATTAGATGAGTCGCTTAAATATGTATTTTCAGAGGCGTTTCGATCCGACATCGTTTCTGAGTCAAACCAGCGGGTATATGTATTCAATCAAGGCCAGACAATTACGGTGATCGACGGGGTCATTTCGGGCGCTGGGGAATCGCAATTTGATGTTTACAAGGACTTGCTGCTATACCGATCGAGAGAGATACTTTCCGAGCGTCTGTCGAACCTGGGTATTGATATTTCCGTATCGAGCTTGGGAAGATTTGATGGCCGGCTTGCCCTTGTGGTCGGAGCCGAATTCCCCGACGAGACCGTTCCCCAGGTATGGATCGATAAGGAAACCTTCCAACCCTTGCGTATCATTGTCTTCGATGCCAAAAGTCCGTACAGCACTCGAACGGGTTTTCTTGAAATTCGGTATTCAAAGTGGCAGCAAATCGGAAAAATAAGTTATCCGATGCAAATTGAGTTTATTCAAGACGGCGTAACCGTGCGGGCAATTGAAGTTGATGATTATCAGATCGATCCGAACTTTTCAAAAGATCTATTTGATATTGCGCGCCTGAAATTGGAGTACCGCCAACCCATTAGAACACCGGATCGTACGGGTGAGAGCGAAGGTTTAAGCGAAGTTCAAAAAACCATCGAGGAATTTAAAAAAATATTTGAATGATTAATTTTTAGGTAGAACTGAGTGAGGGCGGAAGATGGCAAAGGACACAAAATATATTTTTGTAACCGGTGGTGTGCTTTCATCTCTTGGCAAAGGGCTTGCATCGGCTGCGATCGGGGCGTTGTTAGAAAGCCGGGGCCTAACAGTGACCATCCAAAAACTGGATCCCTATATAAATGTGGATCCGGGAACGATGAATCCCTTTCAGCATGGCGAGGTGTTTGTGACCGATGATGGAACCGAAACCGATCTTGACCTGGGTCACTATGAGCGCTTCACCCATGCCAAAATGGGCAAAGTCAACAACTTTACCACCGGAAAAATATATCATTCCGTTATTACCAAAGAGCGTAAAGGGGATTACCTGGGCGCAACCGTGCAGGTCATCCCGCACATCACAGATGAAATCAAAAACAGTATTAAGCTGGCCGCCAACGATGTTGATGTGGTCATTGTTGAAATTGGCGGCACTATCGGTGACATTGAAAGTCTGCCATTTTTGGAAGCCATCCGGCAATTTAGAACCGATGTAGGCAAAGAAAACGTGCTGTATATTCATCTGACGCTGGTGCCCTATATCAGCACGGCCGGGGAAGTCAAAACCAAGCCGACCCAGCACAGTGTCAAGGAGCTGAGAAGTATCGGTATCCAGCCCAACATTCTTTTATGCCGCACCGACAGATTCCTGTCCAAAGATATCAAGGCGAAAATTGCCCTTTTTTGCAATGTCAGCGTTGAAGAGGTCATAACGGCCAAAGATGTGGATCATATTTACGAAGTTCCCCTTATCTTTCATCAAGAAGGCCTGGACGATAAAATAATTGAGTTGCTCAATATCTGGACGCGGAACCCTCAACTGGACAACTGGGAGGAACTCATTAAAAAAATCAAAGCACCCAAACATTCGGTGACCATTGCTGTTGTCGGCAAATATGTTGATCTCACTGAATCCTATAAAAGTCTAAATGAAGCGCTGTGTCATGGAGGGATTGCCAATGATTGTAAGGTCAATCTGAATTTCGTTGATTCCGAGAAGCTGGACAGCGGAACCTGCAACCAGATGCTGGCCGATGCGGACGGCATACTGGTGCCCGGGGGATTCGGGGAACGCGGTATTGAAGGCAAGATATGCGCTGCCAATTTCGCACGGGTGAACAACGTGCCGTATTTTGGCATTTGTTTGGGGATGCAAATTGCGGTCATTGAATTTGCACGCCATGTCGCCGGTCTGGAAAATGCGCACAGTTCGGAGTTTGATCAAAATACGCCGCATCCGGTCATTTATCTGATGCGCGAATGGTTTGATGAAAGAAGCCAGACCGTCCAGCGACGTGATGATTTATCAGATAAAGGCGCCAGCATGCGGCTGGGCGCTTACAGCTGTCGTATTGCAAACCATTCGTTGGCCTTGCAGGCATATCAAAAGGAGGAAATTTCCGAGCGGCACCGCCACCGCTATGAATTCAACAACGACTTTCTGGATCGGTTGAAGGAAAAGGGAATGGTCATCAGCGGGACTTCACCTAACGGTGAACTGGTCGAGATCATCGAAATCGGTGATCATCCCTGGTTTCTGGGATGTCAATTTCACCCGGAATTCAAATCCCGGCCCATGACGCCCCACCCGTTATTTCGAGATTTTATCGGGGCATCTTTGAAAAATTCTCAAGACCGTAACCGGCAATAGGTTCGGGGTGCACCCGCTAAGTGGGGGCAAGATCAATAGTCAAAGGACCAGTTAATTAGTCAATTGGATGATTCGTCAAATAGTCGAATGGCTAAATAGCTAAAAAAGGACAATATCCGCTAACTAATTGACTATTCAACGATTTGACTAATTGACCAATTGACAAAATGAGCGACGACGGGTTGCGCTCTGATATCCCGTCCACCTGAGGAGAACTGCGGCGAGTTTTACTTTTTTTGCCCAAGGATTTCTAATTCTTTATCGATTAAGGCCTGAAATTTCTTGAGGCTTCTATCTTTTAGTTTTCTGCCATTGACGAAAACCGCTGGAACGCCCCGTACGCCTGCCTGGATGCCTTCATTGAAATCATGCCTGACCTGTTCCAGCAGCAGGGGGTCTTTCCTGTCTTTTTCAAATTGCGCTTTATTCAGCTTGAGTTTCGCCGCAATTTCCTGGACTTTCTCTTCATTAAGCCGGTTGTAATTGTTAAACAGTTCATCGTGGAACTCCCAAAATTTTCCCTGACGATCGGCAGCCAGCGCTGCCACAGCGGCTTTACGGGCGAATTTGTGGCTGCGAATCGGGAAATTTTTAAAAACGATTTTGACCGTCTTGGGGTTTTTCTCGAGCACCTGCTCAAGTAGAGACACAAGCTCCGCACAGAATCGTCATTCAAAATCGCTGAAGTCAGCGATGACAACAGGGGCATCCTCAAGACCTTTGTAGGGCGATCCCTTAGTTGTTATTTGTTTGATAAAGTCAAGCGCAATGACCTTAACCGTTTTGCTTTGCCGGCTGGTTGCAAACAGGTGCGCTCCTTTTGGACCGAGCTTAATCTGATCGATCTGCTCACCGACTTCAATTTTATCGATGAGGCGGCCGTTGACTTCATAAATGTGAATGTTGCCTTCATGGGTCAGGACAAAAACAGCCTTTCCATCAGGGGAAATTGCCACGTCCAGAGGCGGGGCCTCAAGCTTAAGTGTATTGAGAACCTTCCATTCAACTGTTGCGGATCCCATCGCTGCCGATGCCGTCAGCAGCAGCATGACAACCCATAATATGGAAATTTTTCGGTTCATTTTAATCTCAACCTCTATTTCTTGGTTTGGGCGGCCTTATGATTTGTAAAGGCCTCCATGGTCTGCTGGGCGCATTCCGGGCAGTAGCTGGAGGTGATATCCAGGTTGGCCCTATCGTGGATAAATTGTTCAACCGCAACCCAATCTCCCTTGCCGGGCTCCGTCCGGCGGTCGTCTCTGATTTTTTTACACACACAGCACATCGGCAGTATTTTTTGATAAAGCTTTATTCTTTGCGAAAGCTCCGCTTTATCAAGGCATTGGTTGACCCGGTAAAGCATTTCTGCCGACTCGCAGGGTTTAAGCAAATAATCATCGGCTTCGTGCCGCAAGGCTTCGATGGCGGATTTCATATTGCCATAACCGGTAAGGATAATGACCATCGTATCCGGATTGAGTTCCTTGGCTTTTTTTAAAACCTGGATTCCGTCGATATTTACCATGACCAGATCCGTAATCACCAGATCAAAATCGGTTTTGGCAAGCAATTCCAAAGCCCGGTCGCCGCTGTCAGCTTCGGTCACCTTAAAACCCTGGCTTTCCAGGTCCGCTCCAATGCCTTCCAGTATAAACGGGTCATCATCTACCAATAAAATGCTGTATTTTGCCATTTGATTCTGCCTTTATTCAATGTCGGGGGGCGTGGTTTGATCAAAGGTGGGATTTTGATCATAATGGAAATGCTAACACCATAACACGCCTTTAATGATTCCAAAACATTTTCATGTTTCCAGAAGGTCGTACCGGCCGATGAGTCGAGACAGGTAGGTTCTTTGGATATTCATAGTTTTGGCTGCCAAACTTCGGTTACCGCTGGTATGCCTGAGGTTCAACGTGATGAATTCTTTCTTAAACAAGTCGGTGGCCTCTTTTAACGTCAATCCGACTTTCATTCCCGGGTAACTGGGTTTGGCGGCAAATTGAGGCAAATCTTCAGGCCTGACTGCCTCACCGTTTCCCATGACGACGGCTCTTTCAATGGCGTTTTTCATCTCGCGCACATTTCCGGGCCAATCATATTGAATCATAGAATCCAGCGCTTTTTTTGATAGGGTCAGATTCGACATTCCCCGTTCGCGCTTAAATATGTTTAAAAAATAATTGGCCAACAAAGGGATATCGTCTTTGCGTTCCCTCACGGGAGGCATCTGGATCTGGACAACGTTGAGCCGGTAGTAAAGGTCCTCGCGAAATCTGCCTTCCGTGACCTCTTCGACAATATTGTGATTGGTTGCTGCGATAACACGTACATCGACCGGGATCGATTTGTTTCCGCCGACCCGGTAAAATACACCTTCCTGCAAAATGCGCAGCAGCTTGGATTGCATGCCCGGACTCATTTCGCCGATTTCATCAAGAAAAATCGTCCCTTTGTCGGCGAGCTCAAATTTTCCAATCTTGCGGCCGGTTGCACCGGTAAAGGCGCCTTTCTCATGGCCGAAAAGCTCATCTTCAAGCAACGTTTCCGGCAAGGCGGCACAATTGAGCACGATCATCGGCTCATCTTTCCTTGCCCCCACGCGGTGAATCAGACGAGCGAGCAATTCTTTGCCGGTGCCGCTTTCTCCCAATATTAAGGTGCTGGCTTTCGAATTGGCCACCTTGACCGCATCGGAAATGACTTTTCTAAGTGCGGGGCTTTCTCCAATAAGTTCATATTTAAGATCCAGTTCTTCTTTGAGATCTCTGATTTCCTTTTTATCGTGCTCGATCTTACGGGCGTTACCGATTGCCACCGCAGCAAGTTCGGCAAAAACGGATAAGATTCTTAAATCTGCATCTGTGATCGTGCTGCCGTCGGCCTTGTCAATAATTTCAACAACGCCGATAATTTCTCCCCGGACTTTCATGGGAACACAGGCAATCGAACGCGTTTCAAACCCGATGCTTTCACTGATTTCCTTATCCCAGCGCGGATCCTCGGAAACATTGGGAATCAGCAGCGGTTCACCCGTCTGGGCCACATGACCCGCAATGCCCTGACCCAGACCAATTTCAAACTGCTTGACATCATCTTTTTTTTCACCGGTGGCTACTTTGAAGTACAATCTTTGGGTTTTGGGATCCAAAAGCAGCAGCGAACTGGCCTTAGCGTCCATCATCCGTGTGGCCGTTTCAATAATCAGCTCAAGCATCTGATCCAGATCCTGTACCGATGAGACCCAGGTAGAGATTTCTTTCAAGCGATCAATAGAGGTACCCGCATGCTTCAGGTTGTTATCCATTTTTATACACCCTAACCCGACAATCGAATGACTTGGTTTGAATTTGAATCAACGAATTTTATGCTGATATTGAGAGATACTCGGGATTAACTTTAAATATTATATTAAAAACAGTATCTTATGTATTTCTTCAAGGTTTTTTGCTTTTCAGCCCCGGGAAAAGGCCATAAAGACCTATATTCACTTTTGTATACAAATTATAGCATACTGCGCTATGATGTCAATTTTAATATAGATTATTGTGCACTTTTTTTAATATATATTGTTTTTAACTTCAAAATGGTGTCCTGTTCCCAGCGGGTCGTGTATTCAAGAAAATACCTCATCCCGCCGTACCAGGGGTAGTTCACCCAAAAAAAGACACCAAAAAAGTCGAAATAAGCCACCTGGGTGACCCTTGTTTTTTCGCCGGCGCCCGCGACCGACTCCAGTTGAATATGCCCGTAATGAAATTTTTGACCGCATTCTTCCGGATTTAAGAGGACAAAATCCATCCGATATTCGGCAGATGAAAGCGTAGTTTGCCAGCGGAATTTTGCACGGGGCCTATGGGTATATAGATCTTCTCTGAAAAGGTCTTCGGTAATGACAACGTTTCCGCTGCGGCTGATCAAGCGGTGGGATTTGATGAATTTGTTGGTTAACAAAAAATCATTATCAAAATCCGTTTTAAACTTCCAGAAAGCGTCTATCGGCGCATCAACCACGTATACGAGTTTATATCCGCCTCCGTCCTGCTGTTGCGGTTTGAGGCTCAAAATAAACGCCTTGCCTTCAAGAAGCTCCTTTTCGTCAGGTTCCCCGGTCGATAGTTCTGATGCTAAATTGGGAATTGCAGAAAAGAGCAGGGCAACGAAAGCCCACATCAGAAGGCGGATTCGCATTGGCGGTCTCAAATTGGATGGATTGCGGGCTGGTATGGCAGCCGGCGGATGGTTCCTTAATTAAAAAAAGGAACCCAGATTATCGGGCTTAGTATCTTAGTTGTTATTTTTGTGTCCTCCAGAGGCGGATTTACGACATTTTGTGGCAAAAAAATTGTATTGAAATATTTTCACTGTCTTGTAACGATTGAATATTTTCGATTCCCCGATAAA
>CBDUUO010000009.1:0-19133 GCA_965370395.1 uncultured bacterium | reverse complement strand
ATTCATCGGGGTGGGGCCGTGGACTATTATCGGCTTCTTCCATAAAATAGCAAAACCGGTTCCACTCAACTTCGCGATTTGAAATGGGGCAGCGCAACTTTAATTTCCGTTCGGTCACGTCAATAACTTCCCAGTCACCACGACGGGGCCCATCTTCAATATAAAGTAAAACATTTTTCTATCTTGTCACTCGATTCTTGTGGTCTTATTTTAAGGACATCTTTTTATGGTTCATTTGACAACTGAATTGGGCAAGCACCTCAAATATCTGTGGAGACAAAATTAATCGAAAACCCCGTAACATGGAGACACAACTCATGGGAAAAGATAAGAATATTGAATTTGATGAAAATAAAGATCGTCGCATTAAATATTGTCAAAATGCTCCCGAATGGGCAGAACATGCGAGATTTGATATGGATGACGAGCCTTGTGATGATGGCAGAACCGGAAGAATTTGTGGAAACAGAAAAGAGGAAAAACCTTGTCCGATCTGAAGTTTCGACAAATGCGATACTGGATTTAAATCAAGACACACCATGGACTTTATTACAACTCGTCAACTTTTGCAGCAAAGATAAAGTCGCTTTCCGTTAGGCCATCGATTTTGTGTGTCCAAACCATCAGTTTTACTTTACCCCAGGATAGGTAAATATCCGGATGGTGTCCTTCGGCTTCGGCGAGCTCGCCGACTTGGTTTGTGAAGGCAAGCGCTTGACGAAAATTACTGAATATATACTCCTTTTCAAGGTGATGTTATTCTACGATCATCCAGTTGCCGTTTAGTTGCTTGTGTATATTTTCTAAATTTTCTCCCTTCAATGGGAGCACTCCTCCTTTGCAGGGGATGCATTGCTTTTTTGATAACTCGTCTGTCATATTTTCTCCTTAAATCAACAAGTCATCGCTTGTCTTCCCGGATCAGGGTTGTCTGCAAATCAAGCGGTCAATACAAAATGCAACCATTGCACCTGCAATCCGGAAAGAACTATAGCCTCATTGAAATCCACCTCATACCACCAAAGTACTTAAGAATGCTTTTATTAAAGCACTGCGCCTCATGCCCGGCTCCACAATTAGAAAAGGAAGAGAACCCTCTGTTCAGCCAAGCCGCTGGCCGCCGAAGCGGCCAGTTTGATTGAACAGAAATCTTCATGAAAATGGCATTGGATTTCATGGAGTTTCATACGAGTGATATGTATTTATAACTTGGATCAGAAAAATATTATTTCTCTTTAAACAGAATTGGTTCCATTAAATCAGATTCAAACGCGTCCACCCCAAACCCCAGGCGGATCATTTCTGCGCTTAGTCCAAGAAGGACTGGTTGGGAATGGAGTGTCGTAAGGTTGTGAGGCAATTTCCTTCTGGCGTTCTTCCTCACCCTCCATTACACGATCACGACATTCACCTTCGCATTTTCCCATGGTGTCTCTCGTAGGCATCTTTTTCATTGTACAATTCCTTTTTATGTGAGTTTTAAAATAATTTAGCGGTTAAGCACAAATTAAATTTAGGCATCGTTTGGGAAAAATCAAGCAATCCACAAATTTATGGGCTAAGGTAGGCAATCCGCATTTTTAAGAGGATTTGGTTTTTTTGACTGCAATCAATAATTCTCACAGCCGTCCACTACGCCGTAATCTGCGATTAACCTGCCTGCGATAAACTTTTGAGAACATCGGGCGAATCAACGGAAGACCGATTAGACGTGCCAAAGGTCTCAACAGCGGTACTTTCCTCATAAGCAGGATGTAGGCATCGATCTCCGATAGGATCTGTTGGTTCTCATTTTTAACATGAAGCGCCATTAACGCTTTTTGAGGGTCGATGCCAATTTCACGCAATCGCTCCTCATGACCAGTAATATCAAACCAATATACATTTTTTCCTGCACTACCAGAGAGCTTTTCATAATGATACTTGTCTTTGACACATTTTGGGCAAGCACCGTCATAATAGACGGTAATCATGCCTTTACTCTGGCTCATCTTAATCCTCTCTAAAACTTTTGCTCATCTTAGTTAGTCGGTTATAGTACCACATGGGGGTCATCTTAAGGTGGATGGTGGAAAAGCGTTAAGCACGAAGGGACCCGTAAGAGCCCCCTTTTATGATTGGTACCGTTGCGGATTATAACGGACACTCGTCGAGACAGTTTTGCTCGCGGGTTTTGCAGATGGATGCGCCGTCTTCCTTGTCGACGCATTCGACATATTCTAATACACAGCGGCTATTGCAGCCATAGTCTGGATTGTGGTTCTTTTTAGTTTTTTTCATTATAACCTCCTTGCCTCCGGGGCGTATTCCCGATACCTCCGGATTCTGCCCCGAAAGGTTATTGTCGGTAATAATTTTTCCGACCTCTCTATCATAATATCAATCTTAATCACTGTATTGGTCTGTGACAACCTGGTAAATGAAGCTGTACGGCACACCACGAACCGAAATATATCATTGTGAATTTCATCAGCTAATTGAACAAATTTCGACTTGCCTAATACTGTATGTATCGTTATCTAAATCAAATCCGGCCAATCAATTGATTATATTATGAATTTGTTGTGCTAATCCAAAAAAAAATCGGCTTTTCAAATCTATTTTCTGGATAGCCGAACTCCATTCGGTATGAAACTTGTGGGTTGCGTATAAACCTCTGCCAGGCGGAGAAAGTTACCGTGGGTTAAGATCAACTACATCATTTGGAAATAGCGCGTGATATCGCCCTGAGATTCAATCATATCATTTTTCCTGGATGAGGGAGAAAAGGCCCTCCTGCGAGAGCGATATACAGGAGGCGGTCTCAAGTACAGTGAGGCGAAGACAGAGCTTCTCCAGCGGATATGGGAATATTATTGTGAGGTGCGCCGGAAGCGGGGGCAATTGTCAAAAGAACCTGAACTTGTTCGGGAAATTCTCAGAGCCGGGGCGGCAAAGGCGAGATCAAAGGCTCTGCCTATACAGTTATTGGTACGCGAGCGGGCCGGTTTGGCGGATTAGCAAGAAATGATTATGTCTTGACAAATCGTGCGTTCGTTCACAACGTTATAGTTATGAGGTCATTTATGGACGATGATACTGAAATCGATAAAAATAAATCGCATAAATTATGCAGTATGAGAGAAACCGATGAAACAGGGATACCAAATTTATGCTGCTGCTACATCGTAGATGCCGATGGAAAATATCAAGATTCCTGTTACCATCCGGTGCATGAATGCTGCCGAGCTGGATTCAAGGACCAATATAGCGCAAAAACCTGATCGAATCGCTTAGAGGATCCCAAAGTAGGTGATGGAAATTGCAAAATCATTACAAGATGCCAAACGATGTTGTTCTGGAGAGAGGAAGCGTTTAGAGGCAGGGCTCAGAAAATGCGACCTTTGTTAAACCAGTTATAAAGCGTTTCATCAATGCTATCGAGATGCCGCGAAGGAGAGCGGCCAGCGTACTAGATCCTGCATGACCGTGTAAACTTATCTCATCGCAGCGTTAGAACATTCGGTCTCACAAGGCTTTGGGCGTCTTTATTCATCAGATCTCCAGCGGGTCCCCACACAGACAACCTCATCACAACCGGAAAAGAGACATGCTGATTTCGCATCACATGTTATCCGACAGGGAGCACCGGGCTATCGGCAGTTAATGAAATAGCAGTGTTTTTAATAGATTAAAAAATCCCCGCACATCGGCCATCATATGACCTCCGGGCTTAGAACCGATTCAACAAGCGAATCTAAAATTAGATAGAATTCCTTGTGGAGAGAGGGATTCTCTGCAGCGTATTGGAGCTCAGCGGACCTTTGCGCCTTCCAAAAGCGAGTAAAGCTCATGTTTAAATCCTGCTTGCGGGGCTTCAGGGTCTTCAACTCTGCTAAAAAACGACCAAGAACCGAAATTTTGCAGGTAATGACAATGACGGATCATCGTACAAGAATGAGAGTGCAAAAACCCCGCATTGAATTGACGGATCGGGATCTGCAGCGTTTTTCCGATACTATCCTCTCACAATCCATTCCGGCACTGGTTAAACGAACGGGTCTATCCTACATGTTGATCTATAATGTTACGCACAGAAGAGTAAAATCTATATCGGATCGGCATTACAGAATCCTTTTTGGAGAAGCTCCCCCAGCCAGGGAAGCTAGGAAAGTGCATGGATCCGTGTTCAGAACCATGGTTGAATTGCGGCTCTTTTTAAATGATGGCGTCACAAAATCAGATCTATACAGAGAATTTTACGGAAAAAAACATCCTAAAAGGGTCGATTACAGGATTTTTACCGGTCAAATCAAAACGGTGGAACCGGGATTGGAACGTATGATGCGGAAGAAATTTTCCGATGCGGGACTCGATCAGCAAACCCTTGAGCGATGGATGGACGAACTGGCCGAGACGGGCCATGATGATCGGATTCCATATGGGCGGATACGGCCCATTCTGGTTTTTCTGCAAAATGAATTGGGGGTCCACCCCACACGCATATTGAACCAGTCTTTAGGCCGTTATGAAAGCGGCATGCTAAAAAGTGTGTCTCGAACCATATACGACACTGCGGTAAAGCTCAAAAAGAGGACCGAAAAGGTACTGGAAGCAGGGTGCAGGCTTGAAATAGAAAAAGTAAAAGAAGACATTTATGGCGGAAAATCGAATTATACACTTTACGCCGAGGTTGAAGAGGAATTACATTTTCTGCGTAAATATGCAAAGAAAAGTGCAAAAAGATATTTGGTAAGAGGAACCTCGGCATATGAGAAAAAAAGAGCCAAGCGGATCGCTTCCTGGAGGGCCGCCAAGATATTTGATGATTGCGACAGATTCATCAGGCAGACGCCGGAATTGTCCTTTTCCGTCCTTCCGCGGTCAAGGCAAAAAGTGGTCATCCGACGCCTTCTTGGGGCACTGGTAGCCCGCACGGCGCATATGTTCTCCGAACAGGAGGGAATCATATTTGAAAAGCAAATTCTGAGACCGTTACATTCCAGGGACGAGTATAAGAAACAGGATCATGGCTTTACGCAATTCGATCGGGTGTCCAGCACCTTGGGTATGAGAAAGAAGGCTTTCGACCTGATGGTGGCCAAAAATTGCGAAATGTTCAGAAAGGTGGGCAGGTACGACAAACGGTGGTACTTGTCCGATCTATACCTGAAAGAACTCTCTGAAAAAGCGTTTTTCGAATTGGTAACTGCTAAGTATGAAATGATGGCAAAAGAGATAAATCACCAAAGCAAAGTCAATGAATGCATGCATTAGCCTTTTTTTTAGCTTTGCGATCATGGCAAACAATAAAAACGCGGGGACTTTTTTATCGTTTTATTCGTTTTCGGATTTTTCTCTGATAACCATTATAGAGCTAACCTTCTCACACTGGCTAAAAGCATTGGATTTGTAGATCTAATCTTTACTTCACCGTATGGGACTCTCATCCACTGCTCCTTGCCGGTCTTCCCGGCGCACCCACAATATATAGTGTTCTGCCATTTTGGGGCTGAGTTATTGATTGCTCATGACAAACCTATACTTTTTTGGTGGTTCGTTTTGTTTACATTCCGTGCCAAATCTAAAGTCAGTCGAAATTATAGATTGCGTAAGACAATATGCAATATTACTGATACATTTTAACTTTTACCTGGCCCAAGATATTGTGGCTCTGCATCGTTTCTCGTAGACGCCGGATATCATAGCTCACTGTTATTGGTAAAAGAAAGGGGGACTGATTTTAAAAATGGCAGTCGCCGGCGCTGTTTCTTTCTGCAGCCACCACAGCCCACGGCAATGGCCGGCTGAAAAGGAATTTGACAGGAAGTTTAAATCAAAGACAAATCTCAACCGGAAGTCGTCGCGGAAGTATGTCATCAAAATTGCAGAGGCCCAAAAAGTCGCTTGAGGGAATTTCAAGATAAGCTTTGAACCCATTTTTTGAGCATCGCGTCTTGGAATTGAAATGTACCGTTTTTGGATAGTATTTCTTTTTCAACGAGTGACATTAGAGCCCTTTGAAGGACGGATCCCGAATTAAAGCCGACACGTTGAAGCTGCTCGGCGGCATAGATGCCTTCACCCCCTGTTTCAGCCAGCAGCCGTAAAGCTTTTTTCTGATTCAGGGTTAACAGACCCCAAAGAACGATAAATTGGTTCTTTTGGCTGCTGCCGATCGATTTTTGGATTTCATCAAGAGCGGCCAAATTGACAGTGTCGGAACGCCACAGGTCAAATAAAAACTGCTGAATATACATGGGCTGATAATCACAGCGTTCAACGATGTCGATGATAATTTCTTTATCGACATTTACGCTTTTCTTTTTGAAAAGCTTTTGCGCCCAATTAACGTAATGCTGCATTTCGATATTTTCGAGCGGATAGCTACGGGCCATCTTGTAAAAGGCCCGTTTAGCCGAATCGAACATCTCAATCAGAATATGCTTTTGGCTGCCCGAAAAGATGTAGCTGATATTTCGATGTCCCTGAATAACTTTGCGAAGGCGCTTTTCAAAACCTTCTTCTGAATATTTGGCCACCTCCTGAAACTCATCGAAAACGACCAACAATTTTTGTTTCTTTGAATAAGACGCCAAAATGGTGAGCGCCTTTTCCAGGTACTCTGGCTTCTCTCTCGGTTTAATCGATGCTGAAAGTGTTGGTAAGTTGGTCACAGGGTCGATGCTGCCGGCTACCTTAAGTCCGGCCATTTGCTTTAAGATCCGTTCAAGTTTGGATTCTATTTGCGTAAGACCGGTCAGGATAGCGTCAATAAAATCATTTTCGTCCAGGCTGCCGTACAGATCGGTATAAACCGATTTAACCGTTGGTTTCGCTTTTTTAAGCTGGTGTATCACCTGATGCACCAGAGACGTTTTCCCCATGCGGCGGTGAGAATAAAGCAGGACATTTTGCGAATTTTGAGCATAATAGATTAAGTCTTTTTTCTCTTTGGCTCTGTTACAGAAGGCTTCACCGGTGACGTAATCTGAATACGAGAAAGGATTTTCCATAAAAACTTACCTTTAATTACGCGTTAAGTGAATACGCAATTTGTGTATATACATTATGCGTAATTGATGATATGTTTTCTTGAAAGTATTGTAAAGAATTTTTTTTAAAGGACGATTCCATAAATTGTAGGTTTCTAATACCAATCAAAGACTCAATCCTATGGCGATATTGATGAATAAATTGGACGTGGGGTCTTATTGCGGTGATGAATACAATCCGTGAAATCTACAAGAGAGGCAATGATGTTCATTGTTTATGGTGTTGAAGCGCACGGTGGGGGAGTCTAAATGTTTCAATGTAATGATGGTCATCCGGTGATGCGTTCCGCCGATTTGCTTCAGAAAACAATGCGCCGATCGCGGTCACACACATAAACACCTTCACTTAAGCTATCCAGAATCGTTTCGGAAGAAAGCAGCAATTCATTCATCGGTCACTTCTCAAGATTTAAACATCAGGGTGTTTTTCCAACAACGACTTCATGGTCCAGGTCCATTTTGATTTCTCTATATTTTGCAGACGACTGCCCGCAGACGGGGCATGAGGATTCGGGAATCTCGGAAAGTGTTGAACCACAGTTTCGACAGACAAAGTATTGATAAGGGTTTCCTTCGATCCGTTTGGTTAACAATCCGAAAAAAATACCCGTACCGGACTGTATCCTTTTTAAGAGCTTACGGTGCTGTTTCTCCGATTCCCAGGCATAATTGATATATTGGATCGCTTCGGCATGATTCTCGGGCTTTATCTGTTCAAGGACCTGGGGGTATTTTCTGTCAATTTCCTCCAATTCCACCGCGATGGCGGAGTTAAGATTTTTACGGGTGCTTGAAACGTTTACCTTCAATTGAGGATATTTTTCCGTTTCGACGCCCAGACCGGATAACAGCGATTTGAAATTGCGGGCATGAACGGTTTCGGAAGCGGCCAGGGTCATAAATAATTTAGCGATGTTGGGATATTTATCTGACAGCGCTTTTTTTGCATAGGCATGATAGTTATTCATGGCCTGGAGTTCGTCCTGGTAAAGGGACTGCAGAACGGATATGGTTTCGTGGTAGGTTGATTTAGCATCAACCGCCGGCAGTAAAAGGGCCGATAAGGAAGCGATAACCATTAAGGTGCTGAGAACTCGATTTTTTCTTGCGTTTTGTAACCCGGATATCTTCTCCATCAGGTCTCAGCCTCTATGCATCGATGCATGTGTTTTTATTTGGGTTCATCAGTGCGCTATTGCGGGATTTTTGAATTTGCGCGTTATGTATTGCATGTTCATTTGATAAACTCAACAGAAATTGAGATTTGAAATCCGGGCCCAGCCTGCGCCGCTTGATGCGCGGGCGCAAGGGCAGGTCGAATCCCAGGTGGGTATCGGCCATCAGCAGGACACGGGTTAAACCCATGGTAGCATTCTGGCAAGCTGTTTGCGGCTCAAGGTTGCATTCGGTCTCAAATGAATCTCAACTTTGCGGCCAGCGGCGACGAGTCGTCGCAATTCAGTGGTGACCACTCGCAGGCGCTCGTAGGTTGTCAAATCAAATATTTTCTGTCGTTTGGCAATGCGTTTGGCATATCCCGCCGACAGGGGCACTTCGGCTTCGCCGGGCAGTTCTTCCCGATGAGCGGCAATGCCGTTTTCAAACAGCAGGACGATTTTGCGCCGGCCGTCCGAGTCTCGCGCCTCCCATGCCAGTGAGGATTCACTCAACAGGCACAGCCAGCGGGCGCGGCGAATCAAAAGCGCACTGCGCATGGTAAATTTTTCGATGCCGCGGGCCACCGTCTCGGGCGTCCAGCTCGGCGCCTCTTCAGGTTCCGGCTCCTGATCGACGGGCTCCGCATCAACGGCGTCCTCCCCCGTTTCTGATTTGGCGTTTTCGAGTGCCTTGAGTCGTTCCTGCCAGAGCTCACGGCCAAGCCCGGTTATGATCCGCAACGCGGAGGGGTGCGCTAACCGCGTCAGCTGATTGCGGCGAAATAAAGCCAATCCTTCAGCAAGACAATCCGGTTCCGGGGCATAGGTTTCCGGCACACCCAAGATGGCGTATCCGATTTTGAGATATTCATCTTCGGTTGAGTCCTGGAGATCGTTATGCCAGACACCGAACGCTGTCATGGCCGCAGTTATGTTTCCTTCAGGCAGCGGGCCGATGCCATGGATTTTATCGGGTTTAACAGCGCAATTGCGGAGATCTCTGGAACAGAACACCAATTTGCGCTGCCCTTTTTGCAGGGCGACATTATAAGGCGGAGAATGCCGCTTGATTTCATCCGATTCCAGCAAGGCGGCCTCCAGGGCCGAGCCGGTCAGGGTCACATCCAGGTCGGCGGCCTGGCTGAGCATTTCCAGTGTATGTTCCGCCCGGGACCCTTTCTGCCGGAAATAGCTGTTGACGCGGTGCTTGAGCGAGGTGGCCTTGCCGATGTAGAGCAAATCACCGTTGGAGCGCAGCATTCGATAAATGCCGGGTTTTTCCGGCAGGTTGAGACGAATTTCGCGCTTCATGGGGTACACGCGGTCTGTTCGGTTTTGAGCAGCGGTGCGATCCAGCCAGTCTGTGAGCTGGTTTAGATTTTGGATACCGTGGTCCGCTTTGAGCTGCTGAATCAAATTCTGCCAGATCACTGCTGTGGCAACGGCATGGTCTGCACTGCGGCGCGATGGGGGTACGGTGTGCCCATAATAACCGGCCACCGCCCGCAGGCCTTTGCGGGGCAGGCCGGGCAGCAGGCGTTTGGCGATTTCATGGGTACAGATAAGGTGCAGTGGAAACTCCCCCCGGCGTTTGCTTTCAGCGTGCAGGTTCCAGAGAAAGGGCGCTTCAAAGCGGGCGTAATGGATAATGGCGGGACACCGATCCATGTGATCGGCAGCGGCGATGCGGCGTGCGGTTTTGACAACTTTTTGCCAGATGTCGGCTGATGAGAACGGGAGCGTTTTCCCGAAAGTCTCTTTAGAAATGCCCGTCACGCGTTGCACGGCTTTGGGAATTTCGACATGCGGCGGCAAACTGACCGGATAGGACTTTACGGGCAGGTCTTGCGGTCTGACGGTTTCTGCGGCGCGGGTTTGTACCCAGCCAATTTCAAGGAGGTATCCCTTTGCGGGGTTGGCCCCGGTCGTCTGACAATCAAGCGCTAAAATTTCTAAGTCGGCAAGGTTCATAATTATTCGGAAGAATTCTATTCTAATACATCTTTAAGTGTCTCTTGGTTATTGGCTTCTTGCTTCTGGCTTCTCGCTGCTGGCCTCTGGTTTCGTGCTCGGCGCTTGGGCGGGGATTAACCCCGCCCTTACAAGACCGATTAAACAGGGCAGCCCACCGTGACTGCCGATTCAGGTCGGCACGGTGGCCGACCCTACAAAACCGATTAAACAGCATTGTGTAGGGGCGGGGTTTATCCCCGCCCGTAAAACAGAGTTTAGCGAATTCTGGCAATAATTCAATGGTTGGCCACCGGAATTTTCGGTTTATTTTTTGTTTTAATGATGTCAATATGTTAAAAGGAATTTGGGGCTGCGCCCCAATTGGAATGCTGGAATTATGGAAAAATGGAATAATGATACAAGACGTTTGGATTAATGAACTGAAGTTGTGGGAGGCCAAATGGAACCCGCGTTTTACGATGCCTTAAAAAATTTAAAAGAAGGCATTCCTCGACTGGCGCAATTGCTTAAATTCGGTGACGGATCCGATATCGCCTCCTGGATCAATATCGTTGAAGCCAAGCTGATCCCCCGATTTTCCTCAGATTTTCCAATTGTTGCGGCTATTTGCGGCGGCGGTTCCTCGGGAAAGTCGACCCTGTTTAATTCGCTGTCGGGTGAACGGCTCGCACCGACCGGCGGCCGTGCCGGCATGAATCGCCGGGTGCTGTTTTCGGTTCCTGAAACCCTGGTGGCGCAAAACCGGGTGGTTTCCGATCTGGCCGAACCGTTTAAATCGGATCTGCAGCCGCTAAAAGACAGCGCCGATCTCACCCATCCCGGCAACCCGCTTTATGTTATCAACCGCTCGGGGCCCAAAGACCTGGTTTTACTGGACACGCCCGACTTTGACACCGGCGCCAGAGGCGAGTACATCAACCGGGATGTGACCCGCCTGGCCCTGGAAGCTTCAGATATATTTATTTATATTTTTACGAACTCCAATTACAACAACCGGGACAACACCGATTTTATGTCACAGATGCTCACCGGCATCGGCAGCCGAAAGTGTTTCCTGATCTATCGCGTTTACCCCAGTTTTACCGACCAGGAGGTGCGCGAGCATGCCATGACCGTGGCCGGCGGTATTTACGGCGATGGTGCCGCAAAAAATCTTCTGGGGGTTTACCGTGCCGATGAAGACAACCGGGTGGCAGCTGAAAAAAGGTTCATGAAGCTGCGGCCCGTGCCGGCTGATGGTCTCGATTTTCTTTCTGCCCTGGCAGCGATTGACGCCCTTGAATTGCGAGTTGAACTGCACGCTTCGATATTGAAAGACGTACTGAAAAAAGCCGAAAACCTCCTTGGCGATGCGCAGCACGCCCTGGATGAGCTGCGACTTTATCTGGATGCTTTTCAAACCGTCCAGAGCCAATACGTGCATGAAGCCCTCAAACATTTCCCGATGGATCGTGTCATGAAGCGCTTTGCCAAAATCTGGGCCAAAACCGACCCGGCCCACATCAAGTTTATGCGCAAAACCGGCAATGTGATCGAGTTTCCCCTGAAGGTTTTGTTCGGGGCCGCCGGTTGGGCCAAAGAGCGCCTCGCACCCGGCCAAGCCGTGCCGGCTGATTCCGGAGATTTTAACAAAAAGCTGGAAGAAGATCTGGTTACCGCGGTGACCAGTTTGCATGCTCAAGCCATCGGCCCCCAGATTACCGTTACCGGATCGTTAAACGATCCGGTTGTCAAACGGATGTCGCAGTTGGTTGATCGCATTCGCGTCCAACGGGCGAATGCCGATGCTCAAAACCCCCGGGCGGAATCCGCCGATCAAAATCAGGTTCTGCGTTTTTTCGTCGATACCCAGCCGTCGGTTTTCCTGGAACAGCAGCGATTGCGGGATCAGGATTTTCGGTCCATGCTGCAAACGATCCTTTCCCAAAAGGAGGAACTGGTGGACATTCCCAAAGACATGCGGGCGGATCTAAAAGATCTGGCTGACCGTTTTCGCAGCAAAATGGGGGTCTGGTCCAAAATCAGTCAAACCTTTTGGGCCTCGCTAAACGTCTTGCCGGCAACGGCGGCCGTTACCTATGTACTGTCCACCGGAGACCCGATCGGTGCTGCCGGGATCAAAGTGAAATTGACCGGGCTTTTTGGCGCCAAAGACCTCTACGCGCTGGTTGCCATACCGGTGACCACCCAGTTGAAAAAGGCGGATCAACAGCAGCTCAAAACCATGCTGGGGCCAATTGCCCAGGCTTGGTTTAATCACAAATTAAAAAAGGTGCAGCAGCTTTTTGAAGAAACGATTACCGGCGGTACGATCCGCACGGTCAACGAGACTATTGAGCGGGCAGCCGCCGGGATTGCAGAAATGCAAAGCAGCATGCATATTTGTGCGGAGGAAATAAAGTAAAAAATGAATTTAGACCGCCAGACGGCCCTCTTAAAGGCCATGGGCAGAATCGAGGGATTTAAAAATGATTTACACCGGCTGAATTCCGAACTCAGCGACGCGCCCCTGTGGCTTCCGGGCCGCCGGCTTGAAAAACAATGCGACCAGGCCATTCGCATGATCGAAAGCATCGCCGAGCGCTTCGACCGCAAGCTGGTGGTCACCCTTGTCGGGCCAAGTGGTTCGGGCAAATCCACCCTTTTGAATGTGTTGGCCGGTGTGGATGATCTTTCGGAGATCGGCCATCGGCGGCCGACCACCGATCATTTAATCGTTTTTAGCGGGAATCCAAACGATGGCGGGCAACTCATAGAGGCGCTGGACAGCGAAATCGTCGAAACGCGTTCAAACCCGGCGGCCGACGACTTCGAGCATGTGCTTTTAATCGACACCCCGGATACGGACAGCACGGCTTTTAAAAAACATATCCCCATTGTTGAACAGACCATTGCCAAATCCGATATGCTGATCTGTGTGTTTGACGCGGAAAACCCCAAACGACGGGATCACGTGGATTTTCTGGCGCCATTTACCCGAAAATTCAGCGGAGAATCTCTGGTTTGTGTCCTGAATAAATGTGATCGGCTGGATGAACCCGAACTCAAAAATCAAATTGTGCCGGATTTTCTCGAGCACATCCGGATGGGCTGGCAAATGCCGGCAGATCGGGTGTTTTGTATATCCGCCCGGCGGAATCTGAAAGATCCCGATTGGGACGCCGACGCCGGTCCCCGGCATGATTTTGATGAATTTGAGGATTTGAAACAACTGGTGGTAAACACGATCAACCGGGCCGGATACGTCATCGACCGCCGAATTGAAAACGCCGAACGCCTGCGGGATTTTGTCTTTGAGGAAGCCGGTCACGAAGTTCTAAAAAATAAAGCCGTTTTGGCTGATGCGGCCGGCCGGATTACCGATGCCGAAAAAAAAGCGCTGGGTAACGCCATTTCCGGCATGCAGGCAATCGGAACGCAGCCGTTATTCGGGTTGAATGTCCTGGTTTACCAGAAGCTGGCCCAGCGGTGGCTGGGACCCATGGGATGGATGATTGCCATCTGGGCGCGACTGTTGATTTTTGGCAGCGGGATCATGGCTGTTTTTCGATTCGGCCGCCCGGTGCGCCAGGTGCTGAACACGCTTTCGGCGCTGAAGCACTCGAAGGAAACCCAACCTGCAATTGAAGACCCCCAAAAGGATCGACAGATGGCAGCGGCTTTCAGAAATTATCGGCTCGCTGTCCTGGAAAACTGGCCGGATATTGCCAGATCCATGGTCCAGGGCGGCTTTGACAGCTCGATTCGTAAAGTGGAAGACGCTCTGTCCGGCACGGAAGGCTTCAAGCACAAGCTCGCTTCCATCTGGACGGACGCTTTAGACGCCGAACTCGAACGCTTAACCGCTAAACTCAGCGGCCTGATCCTGCAAACCCTTTTTAACCTGCCCGCCATCGGTCTCCTGGGCTACTGCGGCTGGTTAACCCTGCAAACTTTTTTTACCGGCAACTATCTTTCCGGAGATTTTTTTATGCACGCCTTCTGGGCAATCGGCCTGATCCTGTTTTTAAGTTTCTTCATCCTGCAGCTCTGCATCCGGGCGGTCGCTTCCAGCGAACGGATCACCGGCAAGGCGTTTGAAAAACTGAAGGGCCAGCTTGATCATTTGAATGAATTAAACCAAAATCCAATAAAATTCCAGCTCGAAACCGTGCTGGGTCTGGCAGCTCTGGCTGAAGCGAATCGTCTGTCAAGGTTCAGAGGTTCAGGGTTCAAAGGTTCAGAGGTTAAATAAAAGCAGATACGGGTCAGATGTGATTCGAAGAATAGAGGAGAGCAGCTATCAGTCAGAACCCTTGAACCCTGAACCCAGAACCTCTGAACCTTGAAACCTGACACCCGAAACCTGATAGGCGACCCTTTAAATAAAAATCTATTGTGATGCAATCGCATTTTTGAGTTATGTCGCAGTGCACCTTATGTGAACGGAATTCAGCAGACATCTGCAACACGCTGGGGGTCTGTTTGGCGTGTATTCGCCAGCGGCCGCGGCAAGCACTGGAAATTGCCGCACAGGCCCACCGGCAAAGCCGGGCGGAATTTGGACTGCCGCCTGTCCCACCGGACAGCCCTGAAGGTGTATCCTGCAATATCTGTGTGAACCGCTGTCGCATGGCTGAAGATGAGGCCGGTTACTGCGGTTTGCGCCGTAACCGAAACGGTCGCATAGCCGGGGTAGCCTCAACCACCGGCAAACTTTCATGGTATCATGATTCCCTGCCGACGAATTGCGTTGCCGATTGGGTCTGCCCCGGCGGAACCGGTGCCGGTTATCCCAAATACGCCAATCGTCGCGGGGCTGAAACCGGTTTTAAGAATCTGGCGGTTTTTTTTCAAGCCTGCACATTTAACTGCCTGTTTTGCCAGAACTGGCATTTCCGCAGGGAAATATTTACATCCCGTTTTCGCACAGTGGAAGAATTGGTGGCAGATGTAGATGAACGGACATCCTGTATTTGTTATTTCGGTGGAGATCCTTCACCGCAGATGCCGTTTTCCCTGAAAGCTTCAAAGCAGGCCCGGGAAAAAGCAACCGACCGAATTCTGCGGATCTGCTGGGAGACCAATGGTTCCGTCAATCCGGACCTGCTTGAGCAGATGCTGGAAATCGCAATTGACTCCGGCGGCTGTGTGAAGTTCGACCTTAAGGCCTGGGACCCATCACTGCATATTGCCCTTACCGGTGTTACCAATCGACGCACCCTCGATAACTTTGCCCTAGCAGCCGAAAAAATCAGCCGCCGGCCGGCCCCGCCGCTGCTGATTGCCAATACCCTGCTGATACCGGGCTATATCGATCCGGCAGAAATTGCCGCTATTGCCGGATTCATTGTCGAGTGCAACCCGGATATTCCTTACAGCCTGCTGGCTTTTCATCCCCAATTTTTCATGTCTGATATGCCCACGACATCAAAAACGCTGGCGAATCAATGTCTCCAGGCCGCCCGGGATTCCGGGCTGAATAATGTGCGGCTCGGGAATGTGCATCTGCTCGTATGAACTGGGTTTCAGGTGTCAGGTGTCAGTTCCCGGGTTCAGGGTTCAAAGGTTCTGGGTTCTGGGTTTGGAAGCTTCAGGATCTAAGTACCAGGTTACTGGCTGCTGTCCAATATCTTCTAGCATCTGACCTCTTTCGGTTGTTATCTAACCTCTGAACCTGGAACGTTGAACCTATGAACCAGGTGACTGACACCCGAAACCTTAGTAGCTCATTACTCCAATACTCCATCACTCCAAGGGTGATTCTTAATGGCAATGACGAACGATTAGAAGAATGGCTACAGAATAGAGAAAAATAGTGCATCGAGGAGCACACATCCTGATTACCGGGCTGCCGGGAACGGGTAAGACCACCCTTTTTCGGCGACTGGTTCAGGAATTGCGGTACCTGAATCCGGTCGGTTTTTACACCGCAGAAATCCGCAAGGGCAGGGCACGCCTGGGCTTCAGCCTTTGCAGTTTGGATGGACGAACCATGAATTTTTAATTAATCAAATTCGCTCGATTTGTTTATAACGGTAATAATGAATGGGCGGCGTATTCAAGGTGTGAGTTACTTCAAATTAAAAATTCGTTCGAACCATTTTAGCGATTCGCTGTCGGTGATGCGCAGCCTTTTGGCCACAGCGGGAGAAAATACGGCAAATGTCCCCGTGGCTTTGGCACAGCAAACATCATCTTTATTATAAATCCGTCCTTCCATTAAAGCCTCGTGTATGCCCTTTTTATCCAAAACCGTGCCTTCAGCTTTCAATGGATTGCCAACATAAACCGGTTTGAGGAAATCAACGCTGATGGATTTTGTCATGGGTACCTGTTTTAACAAATAGATCGTGGCCCAGCTCATGATCTCGTCCAGAATCGTGCTCAGGACGCCACCGTGAACCAGATTATTCCAGCCGCAAAGATGTTCAGGTACCGTTAGCTTTGAGTATACCGCTGTTTCGTTTGTGTAAAATGTCATCTGCAGTCCGGATGGGTTGAGCGGACTGCAACCGAAACAGCTGTGTTCACGGTTATTGGGCAGCTGCATATAAGGGTCGCTTTTTAAATCCATCGGTTGTGGCTAACGGTAAATCTCGTCGAATAATTTATCCGCTGTGGCTTCGTCTATTTTTTTGAGGATTTTATATTGATCCAGTGCGGAGACCTTGTCCCCCTGGTTTAAATAGGCCTGCCCGATGGCATAATGGGCGGGTGCAAAATCCGGATTAACCCGAATGGCTTTTTTATATGCTTCCATTTCATCCTGAATATTGCCGAGTTCACCGTAAACAACACCCAGATTAAAAAGGGCCGTGGTAAATGTCGGCTGGATGTCGATTGCTTTTTTGTAGGCGACGGCGGCCTGTTCATATCGGCCGAGTTTGGTGTAGGCCACCCCCATATTATAATAGGCTGTTTTTGCTTGCGGATTGATGCGAACCACATTTTGAAATGCTTTTCTTCCCTCCTCAAACCGCCCCACCTTAGTGTAAATGATTCCCATATTAAAATACGCGGCTTCGAATTCAGGATTTATCGAAACCACCTGATTGAATGTTTCAATCGCCTCAGCGTAGCGACCGATTTTGTGGTAGTAATTTCCCAGATGGAAATAGGATATCTCTTTCGTCGGGTTCGTTCGAATGGCCTGCTTATAGGCCTGGATGGCGTCATTATGGGATTTTTTGCCGGCATAGCAATATCCGAGACCGTACCATGCCGTCGTGTTGTTCGGATCATTTTCGGTTGCCTTTTTAAAATATTGCAGAGCTTTCTGGTCCTGACCGTCTATCGAAAAACTGAATCCTTTGCGGCATAGTTCTTCTGCCATCCGCGCCTTTTGGTTGCTTTGATTGAAGGTCCACTCTGAGAGTGATTGGCCGGGTGTATCGGTTTTCAGTTCGAGTATGGATTTGCCCGATACGGCAAAATTAAGATTTTGGCCCTGCAGAAATTGAAAGCTTGCCACGCCGACAACCTTGCCCTCCATATTGACCACCGGACTGCCGCTTGAACCGGGAGATATGGGAGCGGACATTTGGTAAAAAGTCCCCAGTCCCGGTATTTCTCTTACGGAAGAAACAATCCCGTCACTGACAGATTGTTCCAAACCCATTGGACTGCCCACGACAACCACCCGCTGGGCCACAGGCGGCGGCTCCTTGCTGACTTCTATCCAATGCACCTTTTCGGGCGGAATATCCACCTTTACTTTTATCAAGTCCGATCCTTGATTCTCGGCAATAATGGCTTTTATTGGGTATGTATCCCCGTCTGAGGTTCTGATTTCAGCACCGAATTTTCCGACAAGCACATGATGATTGGTTATTAGATGTCCATCCTTATTAAGAAAAAACCCGGTGCCGAGGCTCGCGACATTTCTGTTCACATCATAGGCAACGACAGTGGCCACCGCCGGCTGAATGGATTTTACCAGTTCGGTTAAATCGGTCTCAGCCATCGCTGAACTGAAACACGCCATTACCAGGAGACACAAAAGAATCATATGTACTTTTAATTTCATTAGTTTTTCGCTTTTTTTAACCGGCTTTTTACTGGCCGGCGATGATTGGATTTCAGGCTGCCTGTTACAATGATCGTATGCATACCATCTGAGTTGAATACAGCTTAAAGTGCCGATAAGCGATTAAATATACACTATATGGTATTTTTTCTTGACAGTTACCCATATGTTGTGATACTCATATAACAGTACGATAATGATTGTTGCTGGCCATTGGTAATAATCATTTGAGGGCAGGCAGGGCAAGACCAGTTATTGGATTTGCCCAAATGGTCATAGTGGACTGCAATAGGGCATCGTTAATCGGTTTGAGTTGAATTCGGATTTTGATAATGTTTCACTATGACCGTAATTAAATTACCCCCGGGTAGCGTGAGGGCTATCCGGGGGTTTTTTAATTCATCACCATGCACCCCTATCAATCGGATGTGCCATGGATATACACACAATTTTTATACGAGATGACTGCGTTCTTTAATGCTTGATAATCCCGGTTCAATAGATCGGCCGATAGAGCTAAAGTTTATCCTTCTTGGCATTGACGGCATTTCTTAACTCCCTCTGAGCCTCAACACAGTCACAATGTCCGTCGATAGCTTCAATAAAATGGATGCATCGATTGCTAATCGTTGATTTTTCAGCGAATTTGCATCTTTTCTGATCATTCCAGACCGTGCCTGCACTGCAACGCGACATCAAGCCTGCCACGCAGTAGTTCGCGCAGCCCAGCCGGACTTTGTGATTGTCCTCACGGAGCAGGCAACTGTTTTTCTCATCCGGTATGCATTTTGCCATATTATTGTCAACCCCGGGTTAATTTAAAGCCGATTTTAACGAATTCGTTTTGTTAGGAAAAATTTATGGAGGGTGTTTTTAGCTGTTGAAAACGCACACCAACTCCTTTGAAGGTAATTGTGAAGAGCCAAATGTAAGGTTGAAGTTACAAAAGTCAAGAATCAA
>CBDUUO010000008.1:0-19359 GCA_965370395.1 uncultured bacterium | reverse complement strand
TCAAAGAACAATTTGCAACCCTAAATATGCTATTTTTCAGGGCGGATTAATTAGGAATCACGATAATAGACCTTCCAAAAGGAGGGGTCCTTCATGACAACTATAGAAACCATCGAGCGGATCTCAAGCAAGATCGACAAACTGCCCCTGGTCGATTCCGAGGTCGTCGATATCATCACCTTGCTCAACAATCCGGCCAGCAATTTTGAGCAAATTGTAGAAAAATTATCACCGAGCCTGGCGGCACGATTTTTGAACATTGCCAACTCGGCCTATTATGGTGGGCGAGAAGTCCGATCCATCAACTATGCGGTCAAACTGCTGGGTTACGGTAGGATGAAAGATATTCTGATCACATCCATTTTAGTGGACCATTTTACCAAACGCCTGAAAGGTTTTGATTTTGATAAATTCCTGAAACAGGCCCAATTCTGTGCGGCGGTTGCCAAAGTGTTGGGTGAAATGCTGAATTTCAAGCAACTGGAAGATCTGTTCACGGTGGCAACGCTTCAAAATATCGGAAAACTGGTTATCGCGGTCTATTTTAAGGACGACCACCGCAAAATTGTTGCTTTAAAAAAAGCTGAAGGGCTGCCAACCTGTGAAGCTGAGCAACAGATTTTAGGTATTAGCCATGGTGAAATCGGCGCCATTGTTCTGCAGCGTTTCAATGTGCCGCAGGATATCTGCGATGCCGTGAGATTCCATGACAGCCTCGACACCGAACTGCCCGTAAAAAATAATAACTATTTGCAGCATATTGCCCGCCAGGCGACCCGCATTGTCGGTCATTTTTCCCTTCCGAAAGAAATGGCACCAATGGACCTTTACCACATGTTACGGGCCACTGTTGAGGAAGGCAAAAAGAATTACCGCGAACAGATCCACTTTCAAATACGATCGAAAGGGTATCCGCAAATTTTTCCGTCTTTGCTCGAACAGGCCACGGATCTGGTCAGCAACGATTTAAAAGCGCATCTGCGTGAACGGGTTGCGGCACTTGAAAGTATGGGCATGGGACACGCGGCCTGCGCCGATGAGTGATCGGGATGAAGTCAGACTCGTTTGGGGGAATGTCAGGTTCTAATTCCTGAGGTTTGCAAGGGATCGAAATTTATTTTTTTCCTGGCAGTAAATAACAGGCAGTCTTTAGCGTTCATGATGTTGCGCACTTCATTGATTGGATATCGCCGGCTTTTAAACCCCATCCCGCGGCAGCCGTGCGGAAAGCTCGGATTCCAGGTGACAAAATAATAAATACACCTATGGCAGTCAATGCGCATTAAGGGTTCTTGAATGATTGGTGTAATGCAGCTATTCACATTTTGGATTTTAGATTTCGGATTTTGGATTTAAGCTTGACCCAATCGCCGGGATTAACTTCCTACAGTTTTAATCCGCAATCCAAATTCCAAAATCCAAAATCCCCATTGAATTTGTTAATCCCCATCTCGCAAATCGACTCGAATTTCCATATCCTCAAGCAGATCGTAGGCATTCTTTCGTCGCTGGGAATCGGAACTTTCACCGACAACCTCAATGATCGCCTGGATGACCTCATCACTGATCCCCGCCTTCTTGAGTTCGATGATATCCTGGGCAGTGGTAAACTCAATGGATCGAACATCCTTCCCATAAATAATGGGGGCGGTATCTTTCAGGAAAGAACCTTCCTGAATGACCATCCGGATGGTTTTTTCACTGAGCCCGGCATTTTTCATATCAATAATTTCCTGGACGCTGAAGGCGGCAGTTTCAACGACTTTTTCCCTGACCATAATCTGGATCGTGGTGTCGCTGACACCGGCTTCTTTTAATCGCACGATACTTTCACTGTTCAAGCCGGAAATCGGATGGGTAATGATGAATACCAGCACGGCGACACCCATAATGATAATAAGCGTTTTTTTCATTTTTTTTACTTCAGAAAATTAATAAGCCCCGGTTGAATGATCCTGGCCGCGGTGGCTAGCGTGGTTTGATACGCAAGCGCAATCCTTTGAAGCTCCACCACGGCTTGGGTAATATCCGCTTCCTCTTCCTTGCCCAACAACTCCTGGATTTTAGGTTTGTAATTTTGCCAGTGGTTTTCGGTGGTCTCCAGCTGGTATAAAATCGGAGAATTGGCTGCTCGAACATTATTAATCTGGGTTCGGGCTTGATCCATCAAGCCGCCCTGGGCGGAAATGGCAGCCGTATCATCATTTTCCAGACTCACGATTAAATCACGCATGGCATCGAAGATATTGAGGCCGCCTCCGGCTGCATTGTGAAACAGCGGTCGGCCATCGGTATCGATGGTGATTTCGGTGTTATGGGCGACGATAAATCGCGCATCCCCGGCATCACCATTGTAGGTAACGGTGAATTTGTCAAATGTAGTGGCCTGGGTGTCATCCCGTGAAAAAGGAGCTGTTTTGGTTTGATAACCGGAAAACATATAATTATCATTCAGTTTTGAATTGGTCAGATCAAGGACCTGGTCGTAAAGCATTTTGACTTGTTCAGCCGCCAGTTGGCGGCTTTCGGCCGTTCCGCCGGCCTCAGTTTGCGCCATTGCTCTGACCATCTGCAATAAATCATCCACCAGATCCAGATGGACTTCGGTAACTTCCAGCCGCGTTTTCCCGCTCTGTATATTGGTCTGATATTGCTCAATAGAGGCAAGGGTTTGACGATAATCCAGTACCTTGCCCATGCCGATGGGATCATCTGAGGGCTTGTTGATTCGCTTTTGAGATGCGATAATCGTCTGTCTTTCATAGAGGGCTTCATTCTGGGCCGTGAGATAGCGTACCAGCGAATCTGTCATAATGTTATTGGTCACTCGCATGATCTTTCCCTCCTGCCGGGAGCTGACTCTCCGGGTTAGCGAAAGTGCATTCGTGTTTAACGATCATTTTGGGATACAGGGTCTATATTAGTATCGGCTCCTTAAACCATCTGCAAAACCGTTTGCATCATTTCGTCAGCGGTCATAATCAGTTTAGCGGCCGCCGTATAGGCGTTTTGGAATTTGATTAAATTAATCATCTCCTCATCCAATGAGACCCCTGAAACCGATTCCCGCTGATTTTCCAGCTGCGCCATCATATCCGATTGGTGCTTATAATAGGCGTCGGATATTAATACTTCATTGCCGGCATCTCGAACCAGCGAGCTGTAGTAATCATTATAGGTGACAGTATTGGCGCTCATAACCAGCTGGTATTGCAAATTTGCAATTTCAATGGCTTTGCGATTGTCACCGGGAACCGTCAAGGCATCAGCGGCGGCAGCAACTAAAACAGGATTGCCGGCAATATTCGGATTGACCTCCATGTCCGCTGCCCCGGTTCCCGCAAAAAACACCTCGCCCGCGGACCCGTCCAGGGCAAAGCCGCTTTGATGGACGCTATTGACATCCGTCATTAACGTCTGGGCCAGGGTATCCAGACGATTGATATAGTCGACGATGATCCCATCGCGCACTTCCAGATAGCCTTTTAACTTGCCTCCGGAAATGTCAGCGGTAATATGGGTGGTGTTCCCGGCATGGTCGACCCAGACAACATCCTCAAGCCCGGCGGCATTGGTCTCGGTAGACAGCTGCCAGAACTGGCCCGCGGTCACCAGCGGCCGTCCGTTGGCCCCAAATACCGAAACCGCCCCATTTGCATCTTCAAAGGTATTGATGTCGATCAGTTCTGAAAGCTCTTTTAACACCAGTTCGCGTTGATCACGGTAGTCATTGGCACTCAGGGAGCCGATCTCGGATGAAATGATTTTTTCGTTCAAATCGGCAAGCTGTTCCGACAACCGGTTGATATCTGCGACCGTTGCCTGGATCGCAAAATCGAGATCCTGCTGGGATTGGGAAAGATCCGAGCTGAGATGATTAAACGTGGTGGCCAGAACCTGACTTGCCGTGACCAGGACCTGTCGTTCGGTGGTGCCGGCGGGATTGTTTGTCAGTGACTGCCATGCATCCCAGAATTTGCTCATTGCCCGGCTCAACCCGGACCCGTCTGCTTCATTGAAAATCATTTCCAGCAGCTCCACGGCATCTTTCTGCGCATCCCATCTTCCCAGCCCCTGGTTTTCATTGCTGATCTGGGCACTCAAAAACCGATCGTATATGCGCTCGATGGCCTCACCACTGACCCCATTGCCCATCGGCCCGATCGAAGAATCCAGCGGGGTATTTGTTGTCATGATCAGCTGCTGGCGCGAATACCCGGGGGTATTTACATTGGCGATATTATGGCTGGTGACACTGATCGCCCGTTGCTGGGTCATTAGGGCCTGGCCCGCAAGGCTCATGATTCCATAAATATCTGACATCGCTCTTCCTTTTTTGTTAATCGCTTCTGGCCTGCTAATTAAACGTCAGCGCATCCGATAATTCATCCACCCAGCGGGCCACTTTTTCCGAAATGGTTTCAAATTGATCCAGCTTAATTCCCAGACGATCAATAACCGCCGGTGATAACTCAACCGCATGCCCTCCGGCCTGACCGCTGGTATCCGATGTCTGGCACAACAGATTTGCCAGATACACCACATCCATCTGGATGTTAGAGGCATCCGGTGAATCCGGATCATGGTGCCACCGAACCGCATTGATGACATCCGGCGGCAAGTCCCAATGCGCCAGTATGCTCGCCCCGATTTCAGCATGATCCGTCCCCAGGATCATATTTTCGGCAACCACAAACGGAACGCCTTTGGCAGCAATGCTCTGGATGGCCTCGAGTTCCTCCTTTACAAAAGCCCCTAAAACCAGCTTGCCGACATCGTGCAGAAGCGCGGGGGTAAACACATCTTCGGTGCCGACCCTTTTTTTGTCTTTCACCAGGGCCTCGGCGGCAATGGATACGGCAACCGAATGCCGCCACAGATCTCCCGGCGGCAGGTCATAACCGGGAACGACTTTATCCATAACCGCACTCACACACGAAGCGACCACCAGCTGGGTGAGGCGCTTCAGGCCCAGCAGAATGACCGCCTGTTTCAGGGAACCGATTTTTGAAGGAAGGCCGAAGTAAGCCGAGTTTGCCAGCCTAAGAACGTTGGCGGTCAGCCCCGGATCGTAACGCAGGATCGCTTCTATTTCAGATACTGCGGTGTCCGGTTCTTCGAGCAGTGCAAGCATTTTGGCGCCCGCACCGGGCATGGTGGGAAATGATTTAACTTTGGCCAGGATTTCGTTTAATTTTGCGTCTCTCATAAGACCCTCTTTGTACCATTGCTACGAATATCAGATATCACCGTTTAATAGCTTTCCGGTTTGAGCATTGTTTTGAACATTGCCGCTGCGGTAATATACCGGGTTGGCAGCCATCAGGTTGTTTAAAAGATTATACGAGCCCTGGATGAGCTGCATCGAATGCGACATTAAGAATTTATTTTGCCGGGTGGCGTCCTGCAGCGTGTGAATCAGGGCCAAAAGATCCGTGCTGCGGTCCCGAAGTCGATGGGCATGCGGTTCATCCACCAGCTGTGACAGTTCGGTTAAGGTCAGCCCTTGCGGCGAGCGGCCCAACTTAGCCGCCACCCGATCCATAAGCTGTTCGCGCCGTTCTTCGAGAATTCGCAGTTTTAAAAGCAGATTGTCCTTCGCTTTACAGGCCTCGTTTAGCTGCTGTAAATTCAATCCCACAACCGCATCCTTTTCATTTTGCACCACACGAAACAGCGATCGATAAAGTTCAATCGCATGTTCAAGCGATCCAAGCAGTTTGTCCAACAGGTGTTCCATTTGAAAATTTTTCCTCCATTATAAAAACCGATCAGGCGTACAGATCACCAAAAGATTTATCGGTTAAATATCCAGAAACTTTAGTATCTTAATTGTCATTTTTTTGCATTTTGCGGCAAAATTTTTTCGTACCAGCAGCTTACCGGATTCATGGTAGCGGAATACTGGAATGGTGGAATAGTGGAATAATGGGTTTTAATCGGAATACGATCTCTTAAATTTAAAAATTGATCTGATCCCTATTTATGACCCAATATTCCAGCTTTCCAATATTCCAACATTCCAGTGTTTTGCATGCAGGCGCTTTATGGATAATGCAATGATTGCCTGTTTGGTTCCGGCTTGTCCGGGTTAGGGAATAGTGTTATTAATCCTCATCGGATTTTTCCTCCTTGATTTGAGAAGAACGGTTGCCGAGTTGGCGCAGCAGCATTTCCGATAAGCCGATCCCGCCGCGTGTGGATATCTTAGCGGCCATTTCCGCATCCATCATCGATGTATAAATTTCTTCAGCCCGGCCGCCGCTGATAAACCCGGTCTTATGAATGGTGGCTCGCATTTCTTTAAACAGGTGGTGAATGAACAATGATTCCATCTGGCGGCAGGCATCGCGCAGCTCCGGATCGGTTCCATTGTCGGCTTGCCGGCTTTTTTTAGCATTCAGCATGCGCTGAATACGCGCTGTGGCGTCAACAGCAATGTCAGATATATTAACGGGTAGCTTCGGTGCGGATAAAATATCGCTCATTAGATAATCTCCAATTTAGCCTGCAGCGCCCCGGCAGCTTTAAGGGCCTGAAAAATGGCAATCAGGTCACGGGGCGAAACACCAAGGGCATTCAATGCCTTGACAACCTCTCCGATGCTGACGCCCGATTCCACCAGGAATATGGGGTTCTTTCCTTCCTCAACTACAATCTCTGATTCCGGTGTGACGACGGTTCGCCCGCCGCGCGAAAACGGCAGCGGCTGTGAGACATCCTGGGACTCATTGATCTGAATGCTCAAGTTGCCATGGGCGATACCGACGGTTGCGATACGCACATTTTCACCCATAACCACCGTACCGGTGCGCTCGTTGACCACCACCTTGGATACCATATCCGGGGTTACCCCCAGGCTTTCAATCAGGGTCACAAACTGAACCGTATTGCCCAGGTAATTTTCAGGAACACTCACTCGAATCGAACCGGCATTATCGGTCTGGGCAAGCTGGCTGTAAAACGCACGATTAATGGCCTGGGCCACCCGGCTGGCGGTTGTGAAATCAGGTTCGTGCAGCGCCAGCGTCAGGGAATCTTTTTGATTAAAATCTGAATGAATTTCTTTTTCCACCAGCGCTCCGCCGACAACACGGCCCACGGTGGGAAAATTCTTTTGGACCTGGTCACCGGAATTCCCACTAACTGCAAATCCGCCGGTACTTACCGGTCCCTGCGCAATCGCGTACACTTTACCGTCAGCGCCTTTTAAGGGCGTGAACAGCAGCGTACCACCCTGCAGATTCTCCGCATCGCCAATGGAGCTGACCAGCACATCGATTCGACTGCCCAGACTTGCAAACGGCGGCAAATTCGTTGTTACCATAACCGCCGCCACATTTTCGACATCTTCAATATCTTCCGGCTGGACGGTTACGCCCATTTTCTCCAGCAGGCTGGCCAGCGATTGAATGGTGAACAATGCGTCATCGCTGTCGCCGGTGCCTTCCAATCCGACCACCAACCCATAGCCCACCAGCTGGTTTTCGCGCACCCCTTTGATGTCGGCAATATCCTTAATGCGAACCGCGCGGGCATCGGGTATCAAAAAAATACCGGTTGCCACGACTAGAAAAATGGAGACGACCATTTTTAAGGACCCTGTTATTTGCAAACGTTTATTCATCATTTATTTTACCTCGCCACATATAGCGGTATAAATTTAGAAGGGCCAGACTGAATTCAGCAAATTGGCCAGCCAGCCGGGACGCTGCCGATCATTGACGATACCGCTTCCGCTGTAAGCAATCTTTGCGTTGGAAACAAAGGTGGACAGGATAATGTTATCGTCATTGATGTCCCGCGGGCGGATCACCCCTGATAAAATAATCATCTGGGTTTCATGGTTGACCAGCACCTCACGGGATCCGACAATATAGAGATTGCCGTTGGGCAATACCCGGGTGACCCGACAGGTGATAAACGCACTGAGATCCCCGCTGCGCGATGTGCTCCCGGAGCCGTCAAAATCGGAGCTCATACTGCCTTTGACCGATGGATTTCCAAATGGGTCGGGTCTCGGAAAATTTCTATTGATATTCTTCAAAACCTCGCTCTCATACCAGTCTTCAATATCAAACAGCGTATCGATGCCGGCTTCCAGGCTGGAAGTCCGGCCGGTTTTGGTGTCGGCCGAATTGGTGGCCTTGGAGGACTCTGAGATTTTGACGGTGACGATATCGCCCGCTTTACGGGCTTTGGTATCGATGAAAAAATCATTGAACAAACTGCCGACCTCATAAAGCGAGCCATTGAATTCCGGCGGCGGCAGGGGCTCCGTCTTAATCGGCATGGTTTGTTTTATCGGCATTTTTTCGGCCACCGGCGGCAGGGTCTGCCGCGTGACGGCACAGCCTGCCAGACCGGCAAACCAAAGGGTAAAAACAGTGAATCCGATTAAATATTGGGTTCGTTTTGGTATCATTGGTTTTCCTTATTTAATTAAGGGTATTAAAAATCCACTTTAACCGTGTTCGAGTCGATCACACGGGCATGCACTATTTTTTTAGAGTCCATATTGACCACGGGAATTCGCTCGCCCAAGCGTCCTTTTTTCTTAACCTGTCCGAGGGTCGTAATCTTCAAACCATTGGATTCGGCCAGGATCACCACCAGGTCCCCCCGTTTTACCAATGGGGGCAGTTCGATGAGATCGGCCCGTAATGGGATTTGGGCCCCGACGGCTCTTTTGGTGCGTTTGCCTAAAACCGCTTCAGGGTCGCTGATGACATTGGCCGGCAGATCGGCCAGATCCATGGTTTGCACCTCAATATCGTCCTCGGTAATCGGCTTGTACCTGCCAAGGGGTTTGCGCGTCACAACCACCGGACCCAGGATTTCAATGGTGGCCGTCGCCCAAACTTTTTTTTGCGAATGTCCATTGACACTGAAATCCACTGCAATCGAACACTTTCCCTTCAGCTCCCGGCTGCGCGGTGCGGCCACTTTGTACGCAACGCGTCCTTTGGACAGGATCACGCTTTGCGGAACCCGAATCTCTTTGATCCGCACGGTCTTGTTGTCCCGGGAGATATTCCGAAAAATAAAATCAGAGACAATTTGTTTTATCTCCTGTTGCTGAATCTTAACGTAACTGCGCGCCACTTCAACGAGCTGGGGAACTTCCAAAATAACCGCGGATAAATCAACATGGTGCCGCTTCAGGCGCATCTCCAGGTAACGGCGATCGTATTGGCGCGTTTTACCCGGCAACGGTGCTTTGCCAATGACGATATCCTTTAGCTGTTGAATCCAGCGGGCGTCGCTGCCCTCAATTACGGCAATCTGACCCAGTAAAACTTCGTGACCTTCGATTTCAACCCGATCATGAACCCGGATGACGGCCGTCTGGGTCGCGCATAGCGCTGCAGGCCATGCCCAGAGAGATGCGGCGGTCAAAAGGAAAATCAATCCGAAGTAAAGACGCTTTGGCATTTTCGTTTTTAAGCGATGTGTGTTCATTTTCATCCATTATCGTTTAAGATTATTGGCCATCTGCAACATTTCATCGGATGTCTGAATGACCTTGCTGTTGGTTTCATAAGCCCTTTGAGCGGTAATCATATTAACCATTTCATCCACGACACTCACATTGGACATTTCCAAAAATCCCTGGGCAATCGTGCCCAATCCGTCTTCACCCGCTGTACCGACAATTTCATCCCCGGAGCCCTCGGTGGGAACGAAAAGGTTTTTACCCAAGCTTCTCAACCCGGCCGCATTAACGAAACGAGCCAGTTGGAGCGTGCCGATTTCGCTCGGGGTGGAGTCGCCGGCCTGGATGATGGACACCGTTCCATCCATTCCCACGGTAATGGAAATCGTGTCGGTTGGAATCGTCATTTGCGGCACCAGCGGGAAGCCGTCCGCATTGACGATGCGGCCATCGGCGTCCAGTTTGAATTCTCCGCAGCGACTGTAGGACGTGTCTCCATTCGGCAATTCGATCTGGAAAAACCCATCGCCTTCAATGGCCCAGTCGAGCTCGTTCTGGGTATTCTGAAAATCACCCTGGGTAAAAATCTTTTGCACCGCTGACGCTCGGGTGCCATGTCCCAGCTGAATGCCCGTCGGAATCGTGGTGTCTGCCGATGAGGCCGCACCTGCCGGTCGCATGCTTTCGTATAACAAGTCCTGAAACTCCGCCCGACTTTTTTTGAAACCGGACGTGTTCACATTTGCCAGATTGTTGGCAATCACATCGATATTGAGCTCTTGCGCCTGCATACCGGTGACTGAAGTCCACAAACTGCGTATCATATTACCTCCTGCTGTTTAATACTCGTTAACCGTTTTTAGTTATTGGTTATTCGTAACTGCTGACCTTTTCGACAACCCGTCCAAATTTCAATAATTCCATCGACCAATAACAAATAACGAATAACCAATAACCTTTCACTAGGCTGACCGACCGACATCGTTAATCAGCTTGGCGTTCATATCATCGACGGAACGCATCATCTTCTGATAAGATTCGTATCCGCGTAACACTTCGATCATCTCGGTCATCATTCTGATCGTATCGACATTGGATAACTCGAGAAATCCCTGACTGACCTTAAGACCTTCATCGAGTTCCTCGAGCGCATTCGGCTGCAGGGCGCGATAATAGTTGTGCCCCGCTTTTTCAAGGGCATGCGATTGCGTAAAATCGACGATGCGCAGGCGGTCGACTTGAGATCCGTCAACGGTCACAAAGCCGTCCTCGGATACCGAAAATTCGCGTTTCTCATCGGATGGTTTCGTCAGTTTTATCTGAATCTCTCCACCCTGCCCCAATACCGGCCACCCTTGCTGGGTCACCAGCACCTCATCTGCGTTAACCGTGAAATCTCCTCTGCGCGTATACTGGACACCATCCGGTGTCTGCACACAGAAAAAGCCGTTGCCGGACAGCGCCAGGTCGAATGGGCTGCCGGTTTTTTTCATGCCACCCGCTGAAAAATCCGTGTATGTGCGATACTCCATCCAATATTCCGGAGCCTGGGATTGGCCCCGTTTAACGGGTAACTTTTTGCTATTGATCGCTTCAGAAAGATCAAATGCCCGGAAACGACCCCTGTCTTTTTTAAAGCCAACGGTATTGGCATTGGCCAGATTGTTGGCAAGAAGCTGCAATCGTTTCTCGTATGCCAGGGCCCCGGTCGCAGCCATATAAATCGATCCACTCATTGAAGAACTCCTTTATTCCATTATTCCATGATTGAGGCAAAAACTCATGCCTCAAAAAAATACCCCGCATTTTCATCTAGTTGTAGAAATTCCGAAACGTTAGATCATCTGGCCTCCGGGAAATCAGCTGACGATCTTGAAGGCCGATAATCAAACCGCCGCTATTAAATGCAAGACATATACCAACAGAGCCTTTCATTTCCCTCGAAAACAAGCAGAAAAAAAAGGGATTTGTCGACGGCGGACAAGATTTATTATTTAATTATTTCAATATATTATAAAATTTATAGTCGCCCGGCGCCGTGGGTCATAAAATCGACATCAGCACCCAATTTAATTTTTTGAATCCCTGCGGAAACCGATCAACCGGATCCGGTATTTTTTGCCGATTCGAGCCGGATTTGCCTAGAGCGTTTGTCAAAATAACGTTCCGATAGCGGTAGTTTATTGTGTCTTTTCCGGGTTGTCGATAACGTCCAATACGGAACATATTTATGACAACCGGTATAGGAAATCGAGACGGCTTTTTAGCCGGGGATGGGGTGGGGGTGGGAGAACGCAGCCAGAATGGCTCATTCTTGAGGGGTGTCTTTAATTTTGGCAGATTCAATGCTCAGACGCTTGAGCTTTAAAACCAGATCGACTTCGCCCCGGGGAACTTTTAATTTTTCAGAAATATCGGCCAGGTTCAACCCCTGATCGGCCAGGCTTTCAATTTCACTGTAGATTGCATCGGCAGCGTCCGGTTCCGATGCCTCGCTGCTGGAAATCGGCTCAATCCGGCCGGATGATGCGGACTTTAACAAACCGGGAGCAAGCTGCGTTTCTCTGAGCTCAAAATAGGCGCGTAATGTTTGACGTTCTTTATCGATGGTTTCCAATATATGGTTAAAGGCCAGTTCGGTTTGCTGCCGAACGGCTTCAACGACAAATTCGGTATTAAAATTTTGTGATTTTTCAGCGGCAGGCTTATTTAGAATCAGCCGCTTGAATTTCACGCGGTTGCGAATCAAAAACAACAAAATTAAACCGCACAGACCGATTTGAGTTGCATCAAGCGCAATTTCCCAGAAATTAAGTGTGTGCAATGCCATTTCCACTCCCTAAAAATAACTTTTAGCTTCTGAAATCCCCAGTGCCTTCGCGATTAGACTCGGACATCAATTATTTTCTTATCAGAATCGTCTTCTGCTTCTGCGGCGCTGGTTGAGCTTTCGCATTCTTTTTTTCTTTTTTTCTTCTTTTTATCTTTTTGATCTTCCTCATCTAAAAATTCTTCAAAAGGCGGTTTTTCCTCTTCGCGCTTTTTGCGATTGACTCTTTGGACTCGGTCCGAAGCCGGCACCGGCGGCAGTCTTTTTGGAAAATTAATGTCGTCAACCATAATTCTGTCCTCTAATTGTCGGTTTTATCCCACCTTTTCCGCCCTGCCACTTCCGAACTTGCACATTCAGTATTCACTGATCATTGATCGGCCTTCGATATTCATCCGCCACGCATGAAGTATAACGCCCAAATTTCAAGATTCAGAAACGAAGATCACAATCTAATCTTCCAGCAATTTTTGTTTCCGCAGTTTAGTCCGTAAATGTAATATGGCCTGGGAATGAATTTGCGATACCCGTGACTCGGTAATACCGAGTACTTTGCCGGTTTCTTTCATCGTCAACTCATCCAGATAGTACAGCGAAATCACCAGGCGTTCCTTTTCAGGCAATTGCCTGATGGCCTCGGCCATGGCTTCCTTTAATTCTTTTAATTTGGTCATGGCGAGGGCATCATCTTCATTATTGATCAGATAACTCAGCAGTTTTTCTTTTTCGTCTCTGGAGGATATCCCCAATTCTTCGAGACTGATGAAGGAGATGCTCGACATTTGTTTGGTGCGATAAACCTGCTCCAGATCAACGCCCAATTCCTTAGCAATCTCTCTGTCGTCCGCCTCACGACCCAACTTCTGTTCCAGCCGCAGGTAAACAGATTCCAATTCCCTTATTTTCCGCCGATTGGATCTTGAGAGGAAATCCCGGGCACGCAACTCGCTGAGCACCGCCCCTTTGATCCGGAAGATCGCATAGGTCATAAATTTATTGTCGCGCCTGGGATCGTAACGATCCACAGCCTGAATCAGCCCGATAACCCCGACATTCATCAGATCATCGATATCCACGGTTGATGGAAGATGAACCGCCAGTCTTTGAACGATGCGTTTGACATAGGGCAAATATTCGCTAATTAACTGGTCGCGATACGCTGGGTCTTTAGGGACTATTTTTTTTGTTCGTGTCTGTGCCAGTGCCATAGAATTTTATTTCTCCAATTACGAAAAATTATTTTCAATCAGATGGTGCCAGAAAAAATTGGAACCGCCTTTGGGCACATTTGTCGGCGGCTGGGTGAATATTTTCCGGGCTAAATCTTCAAAACATTTGCTGGCGCGCGTATCCGGATAAAGCTCGCTGACCAGTTTCTGCTGTTTGACGCCTTCAGTCATCTTGGCATCAACCAGCACACTTCCTAAATAATCGACGGTCATATCCAAAAATCTTTCTGTAACCAGATGCAGCTGTCTGAATACCTCTCTTCCCTGTTCAGTCGTGCTGGCTAAATTGACGATGATCTTGCAACATTTCTCAGCATACTTCAGGGAAAGCACTTTCATTAATGCATAAGCATCGGTAATGGCGGTCGGCTCGGGTGAAACCACCACGATGATTTCCTGGGCGGTCACGTTAAAGTCCATGACATTCGAAGAAATTCCAGCGGCGGTATCGATAAGCAATAAGTCGACCGAATCAATCACCCCGTCCAGTTCACTCAGAATTTGAACCTTTTGCTGCGGGGTCAGCTGGGTCAACTCTTGAATGCCCGAGGAAGCCGGAAGAATGAGCATATTGCCCGGTCCTTCGACAATGATGTCGCCAACTGATTTTTCGCCCATGATGACATGCGATAAGTTGTATTTCGGAGCCAGCCCCAGCAGAACATCGAGATTGCCCAATCCCAGGTCTGCGTCCAGAATAAGCACTTTTTTACCCATGCGGGCAAACGTATAGCCTAAATTGGCCACAATATTGGTCTTACCGACACCGCCTTTACCGCTGGTCACCGCGATCACCCGGGTACGGGTCTTGCGCCCGGTTTGGATCTCACCGGCAAACGCACAACCGGTTTTATGGACTTTCATCCGATCTGATAGACGGATGACATTATCTGAGGGATTATTTGACTTCATTCAGTTTCGGGCTCCTTTCACAACATATCCATCATCCATTACGAGGTGTTTGAGATCCGCACATTATCCCTCGTGGGCAATCCGGCTTGAAAGCGGCTGCTTCCGGCCGGCTGGCAATCTTGACAGGGCATAAAACGCTCCACTTTGGCTGCCTGCACACTTGAAAAGGTGATTCTGTTCTTTGATTTTATTTTTTGGGTCCATTTGCAGTCGGGACGATGAAACACATCGGAATTTTTGTTGGCGACAAAGTAGCTGTCGTCAACGCGGGCAGCGGCTTTAAGAGGGGATTGATCTGGCCTGCCCGAATTTAGAAATGCTTTACGATTCTTGAAGCTGCCCAGCAAGTGTTCGACAATTTGATCCATTGATCCGGTTTCGATGGCATTGGGGACCTGACGGCCGTTGGTCACAAAAGACAGGGGCAATGGGTGACGCATCAGCACGTTGATTAAATTTCCATAGGTGCAGCTTTCATCGAGCTTGGTGAAAATTAAATACTGAACATCAAGCGTATTCAGGCACCTGAGGGTATTGAGTAAATCGCTTTCTTTGGCTATCGTCGATAAAGCCAGGTGAATTTCAATGGCACCAATGCAGTCCATACACGCCTTGAGATCATCGATTTGGTCTTGTTTTTCGGGATTGAATCCGGAAGTATCCACCAGGACCATGTCAAATTTCCGGAATTCATTAACGGCCGCCTTAAAAGCAGAAGGCGTGGCCGCTGCTTTAACGGGGATTCCAATGGCTTTGGCATATATCTTCAGATCCCCACTGCCCCCGACGCGATCGGAATCGAGTGAAATGAGGGCAACATTTTTATGGCGTTCAATGGCATGCCGGGCAGCCAGTTTGGCGACAGTGGTTGTTTTTCCGACCCCGGTGGGTCCCACAACCGCTACCACCTGACAACCGGATTTTGGGCGAAGCTGCGCTTCGGCCCCGTTTCTTTTTTGCTTCAGTATATTTGAAATGCTTGAAACGATCTGGCCCGCTGTATCGAATCGCCCTCCCCCCGGATATTTGGCTGTTAAGGCGTCGATGATATCATTGGCAATATCCCGTTTAACTTCCTGGGACAGCAAATGCTGAAAGACATCCGCAAGCAAATCATCGTCCTCAAATCGAGCACGGTTTGCGGATTGATGGGTCTGCTTCGGATCGTACAGGGTTTTAATTCGACGGCCGGCCGATTGCCGCAAATGACGCTTTCGGGGGGTCCCAAGGCTGATGGGTTCGTTGCGGCGGTAACTGTTCAAAACGCCGGCGGTTAATGCCGGATTTAATGCAGCCGGGAGATGATAACCATCAACAGCAGCGGTAACCTCCACGCCCACTGATTTTACCAGGCCGATAATTTTATTCTCTTTTTTGAGACTGCGTGCAGATAGAATTACCGCGTCAGGGCCCAGCTCATTTTTAATTAACCGCAAGGCGGTCGTCATATCTTTGGCTTCAAAGCGTTTAATCTGCATGGTTAAGCTCCAGCATGTCTAAAGATTGGATTTCAACGTTACTTAGAATTTCATCATATGACAGCACAATGACGTGGGGCATAAACCGATCGACCAGCCGTTTAACATGGTACCGGATCTGGGCGGAACACATCACCACCGGTTGGTAACTCAAAGAAGACATTTTTTCTAAACTGGCGGCCAGATTGTTCATCATCTGTTGTGCAACGGACGGATCCAGCGATAAAAAGCTTCCCTGATCGGTTTGCTGCAATGCGCCTGAAATCGTGGATTCCAGGCTGTGCCCCAGTGTAATGGCGGAAATATTGTCTTCCGGCGTCAGGTGCATTTTGGTTATCGTTCGCGCCAGTGCGTGCCGCACGTGTTCAGTTAAAATATCCTGATCCTTGGTAGCCGGCGACCAGTCCGCCAGCGTTTCCAGTATCGCCAGCAGATCTCGAATGGGAACCTGCTCCCGTAGAAGATTTTGCAAAACTTTAACGACACCGCCCAGCGGTAATAAATTGGGAACCAGCTCTTCGACGACTTTCGGATGGGTTTCTTTTAAGGTGTCCAATAATTGCTGGACATCCTGTCTTCCCAGCAATTCGTGGCTGTGCCGCTTTACGATTTCAGACAGGTGCGTGGTCAGCACGGTCGCCAGATCCACCACCGTAAACCCCTTGGCCAGCGCGTTTTCTTTGGCATCTTCTTTTATCCACAGAGCCGGTAACCCGTAGGTGGGTTCTCGAGTGGCGATACCGTCTATTTTCTCTTCAGTGGCGTTTGGGTTCATGGCCAGATAATAATTGGTCCTCAACTCCCCTCTGGCGATTTCATTGCCCTTGAGCAAAATAGTGTATTCGCCGGGTTTTAACTGCATATTGTCCTGAATATGGACCGGCGCGACAATGATCCCCAGCTCGCGCGCAATCTGCCGGCGCAGCGATTTAATTCGATCCAGCAACTGCCCGTCCTGCTCGATGTCCACCAGGGGAATGAGCCCGTAACCCACTTCAATCGCCAGCGTATCCAGCGGCGGCAGGGCGTCAAACTGGTCTGCCGGTATGGCTTTTTCTTTCTGCTCCTGCAACTCTTCTGCGACCCTGGCGGATTCCTTTACGGACCGAAAAATGGTGTACGCCAACCCGCCGGACAGAACGGATAAAGTCAGGAATGGAATGGTTGGCAGCCCGGGCACCAGACCCAAGCCGAAAAGGACCCCTGACGCCACTGCAATGGCCTTGTGCTGTACGAGGATTTGAGAGGCAATTTCGTCTCCCAGGCTTGAATCCGCACCGGCGCGCGTAACAATGATGCCGGCGGCGGTCGACACAATCAGGGCCGGCACCTGGCTCACCAGACCATCACCGATGGTCAGCAAGGTGTAATTCTGAGCCGCACCGGCAAAACTCATATCTTTTTGAAAAACGCCGATGGCAAGTCCGCCGATAATGTTAATCAGGGTAATGACAATTCCGGCGATCGCATCGCCCCGTACGAATTTATTGGCACCGTCCATGGCACCGTAATACTCGGCTTCCTTGGCAATCAATTCCCGTCGTTCGCGGGCTTCCTGTTCAGTGATCAAACCGGCATTCAGATCCGCGTCGATACTCATCTGTTTGCCGGGCATGGCGTCCAGGGTGAAGCGCGCCGCCACTTCGGCAATTCGACCGGCACCTTTGGTGATCACCAGAAAATTAATGGCCACCAGGATTAAAAAAACGATAATTCCCACCAGATAATTACCGCCCACCACAAAACCGCCGAAAGCCTTGATGACTTTGCCGGCGGCCAGGGTCCCTTCATTGCCGTGCAGCAAAATAATACGGGTGGAGGCGACGTTGAGTGCCAGTCGAAACAAGGTGACCAGCAGCAGAATTGAAGGAAAAGACGATAGCTCGAGTGGTTGCTGGACGTACATGCTGGCTAAAAGAATGATCAACGAAACCGTAATACTGAAAGACAACAGCAAGTCCAGCAGCAGGGTCGGCAGCGGCATCACCATAAATACCAGGATGCCGACCACCGCCACAGCCATAAAAAGGTCGCTGCTTTTGGCAACAAATGGAATTTGACCAGCAAGTTGGGTCTGATTTGCCAATTTTCTTTCCTTATCGATATCAGTCTCTCACCGGGCGGCCCGGCGGTCATCATAAACGAGTAAATCCATTATCCAATTTTGGGCCTGCGCCCGAGACCGCAATCGGGCTCCAATCCAACCTGTGCATGCTAAGCGGTCTGATACATGTCTTTGAGGCGATACACATATGCCAGCACTTCGGCTACCGCCCGATAGAGCTCCGCCGGGATATATTCACCGATTTCCACCATTTTATGCAGGGCCTGGGCCAGCGGTTTATCTTCGATAATCGGCACCTGGTGGTTTCTGGCCGTTTCTTTTATTCTTTCCGCAATGTGACCGGAACCTTTGGCGACCACCGTGGGCGCCACCATCGCTGCCGCATTAAACTTCAGTGCCACCGCCAGATGGATGGGGTTGGTAATGACGACATCGGCCTCAGGGACCGCTTCCATCATCCTGCGGGCCGCCATTTCCAGCTGAACCTTTCGTATCCGGCCTTTCACCTTGGGATCACCTTCACTCTGCTTGCGTTCGTCTTTAACCTCCTGCTTGGTCATCTTGAGGTTCTCCTCATACTGCCAGCGCTGATATACATAGTCGAGGATCGCCAGAATGATGAGTGCCAGGCAAACATAAAAAAAGATCTCAAAGGCCAGCTTGCTGATAAAAACAAGAATGTCGCCGACTTCCTGCTGCATCAGACCGGGAAACTTTGTGGTTTCCTTACTGACAACCCCGTAGGCAATACCGCCCACAAGCACTAATTTAAAAACGGATTTGATCAGCTCCACCAGCGATTTTAGGGAGACAAGTTTTTTCATACCCGAAATCGGGTTGAGTTTGTTCAGTTTGGGCCGCATGGGCTCACTATGCATCTCAAATCCGATCTGACCGATGTTTCCCGCCAGGCCGGCAATTAGAACCGCCGTGAAAAAAGGGATTAAAATCAAGAACACCTGTTTAAAAATTCCCACTGAAAAGGCACTGACATCGGAAACCGCATCGAGCCGCAGGGTGTCAAGCCGTTCATAAACGCCACCGATCACCCCGGCGATGTTCCCGAACATCCATGACCCGGCGAAATAAAAAAAACCCATGGCGGTCATTAAAATCAAAACAGATGGAATTTCCCTGCTCTGAGCGACCTGCCCTTTGCGCCGGGCCTCCTGTCTGCGTTTCCCAGTTGCTTTTTCTGTTCGTTCCTGACCGCCGCTTTCCGGCATCGTTGACCACCTATCAATTGTCGATTGACGATTGAATATTTATGGAATTGCGTCTATTTTCTTTTCTTTGCATTCTGTATTTCTGCAGGAGGTAAGAATGCCGGTTAATTCTTCTCTTTACATTTTCACAAACTTAAGAATTGAAGGTTTAAATGAAAACCTGATAATAAAACGATAGAATGC
>CBDUUO010000007.1:0-19840 GCA_965370395.1 uncultured bacterium | reverse complement strand
CAAACACGAAACACCAAACACTTGATGAATTCGACTTTTTACGAATTCATCAATAATAGGCATAAATATTAATGAAAAATCTCTCCATACTGGGCTCTACAGGTTCTATCGGCTGCAATGCGTTGAAGATTGTCGAGAGGTTTCCGCAACGATTTTCGGTGAAGGCACTGGCCGCCAAAACCAATACAGACCTGCTGGCGAAACAGATTGAGCAGTTTGCCCCTGAGATTGCGGTTGTTTATGACCCGGACAGTCTGCAGCGATTAAAACAGAAGCTTGCGGCCGGGACACGTGTTGAGATCCTTTGCGATGATGAAGGCTACCGGGCGGCGGCAACAGCCGACGGCGTAGATATCGTCGTTACAGCGGTAGTCGGTGCGGCCGGTTTGATGCCGACGCTGGCAGCCATCGAGGCCGGCAAGACGATCGCATTGGCCAATAAAGAAACCCTGGTCATGGCCGGTGAGATTGTAACCCAGAAAGCGGCACGAAAAGGCGTTCAAATCCTTCCGGTCGACAGCGAGCACAGTGCTATTTTTCAATGTCTTCAGGGACATCGCAAAGCGGATTTAGCCAAAATTCTATTAACGGCCTCCGGCGGACCGTTTTTAAATCTGCCATTGTCCCAATTTGCCAATATCTCTACAGCGCAGGCATTAAATCATCCCAACTGGGATATGGGGCCCAAGATCACCATCGATTCAGCCACTCTGATGAACAAAGGGCTGGAAGTTCTTGAAGCCAAATCACTTTTTGACGTTTCCGAAGATATGATCGAGGTGGTTATTCATCCCCAGAGTGTGATTCATTCGATGGTTGCTTATCAGGACGGCTCTATCATTGCCCAGCTCGGAATACCGGATATGAAAGCGGCGATCGCTTACGCGTTGTCCTATCCGGAGCGGCTGCCGTTAAATCAGCCGTTGCCGGATTTTTCAGGTGAACAGGAGTTGACATTTCAGAAACCGGATTTAGAGAAATTCCCCTGTCTGGCACTGGCGTTTAAGGCTTGCAAGGTTGGCGAAACCATGCCGGCGGTGTTAAATGCCGCTAATGAAATGGCGGTAAATGCGTTTCTAAAGAAAGAAATTTCTTTTAGCGACATCGCCCGGATTGTCAGGTGGACCATGGATGCGCATACGGTTGAAGCCAATTCGGAGCTTTGCGACATTATCGACGCTGACCGGCATGCCAGAAAAAAGGCCGCCGATCTTATTCGAAACATCCAGGCCTAATTGTTTACGATTGGAATAGTGGAATGATGGAATGCTGGAATGATGGGTTCGAAGGAATTCTATCTATTCAAGATGGTTTTTTCCACACTTTTTACCCACTATTCCATTGTTCCAAAATTCCATTATTCCAGATGAACGGGGTTCCGGAAGGATTTTAAAATTATAAATTTCAATATGTTGTATGAATTACGAGGCGTTAAACTATGGGCATCACGCTACTGTCATTTGTTGTTGTTTTAGGGGTTCTCATTTTTTTCCATGAATTTGGTCATTTTCTGATTGCCAGATTATTCGGTGTCGGGGTTGAAAAATTCTCGCTGGGCTTTGGTCCTCGCTTGATCGGAAAGAAAATCGGAAGAACCGATTATCGCATTTCGGCCATTCCCCTTGGCGGCTATGTCAAGATGGTTGGTGAAGAACCGGATGCCGAGGTGGAGCCGGCCGATATTCCCATTTCTTTTACTCACAAACATGTGGCCAAACGCATGTGCATCGTGGCCGCCGGCCCCGTTTTTAATATTTTGCTGGCGATTATCATATTTCTCGGCATTTTTATGATTTCAGGCGCCATGATATTAAAGCCTTCTGTGGGTACGGTTAGAGAGGATTCACCGGCTCTTGCCGCCGGAATAAAGGCGGGGGATCTGATTACGGCGATTGACAGGGTAGCGGTGTCCAGCTGGGATGATATGACACAAATCATCGGTGCCAGCAAAGGCAAAACCCTGGAGATAACGGTTCGGCGAGAGGATTCAGAAACGGTTTTTCTGATTACACCTGAATTGATTCCGGCTAAAAATATATTCGGCGAAGATATTCAGCGATTTATTATCGGTATCAGCGCCTCGGGCGACGCCTATGCCAAAGATTTGAATCCCTTTGAAGCGTTGATCGAAAGCCTTGTTCAGACCTATAAAATCACTGAGCTGATGGTGATCATCATCGGCAAGCTGGTCACCGGCGATATATCAACCGATACCATCGGCGGGCCGATCATGATTGCCAAGATGGCCGGGGATCAGGCCAAATCGGGGATTGTGAACTTGATTTTTTTTATCGCTCTGATCAGTGTCAATCTGGCCATTATCAATCTGCTGCCGATACCCATCCTTGACGGCGGCCATCTGCTTTTCTTTTCGATTGAGGCGGTTAAAGGAAATCCGGTCAGTCTGAAAGTCCGTGAGGTCGCCCAGCAAATTGGTTTATTTGTTATCCTTCTGCTGGTTGTCCTGGTTTTTTATAATGACATTTTCAGGTATAAAGACGACATCCTGAGGTTTTTCAGAGGGATTTTCAGTTAGTGCTTACGGTAGTGTCTAGTATTTTGTGTTTAGTGTTTAGAATTCTAATAAACTGATGCAATTTCATATGCGCTCTACTAAACACGAAACACCAAACACCAAACACAAATTTAACCGGATTGAGAGCAAGCTTATGCCGGCCCGATTAGAAATTGCGTTGAAGGATGATCTAATTGATGCTGAAGGCGAGGGGATTCGCCAAAAAGCACTGGATTACTTCGGGATGCAGCTGTCGCGGGTGCGTTCGATCCATATTCTGACCATCGACGCTGATTTGAACCCGGATCAGCTTCAACAGATCCAAACCGAAATTTTTACAAATCCGGTTACCCAAAGCTCTTCCTTTGAACCGCTTCACCTTCCTTTCGACTGGACCATATGGGTCGGATACCGCCCGGGTGTGCGCGATAACCCGGGCGCCACTGCAGTTGAAGCCGTTGAAGATCTGCTGGGGCTCCGTCTGGCGGCCGGTGAATCCGTTTACACCTCCAGACGTTACTGCATAGAAGGCACCGGTCTTGTGGAAGCCGATCTGGATAAAATCGCCGGTGAACTGCTGGCCAACGATATCATTCAACAATGGAAAATCATCCCCGCAAAAGACTGGAATTCGAAAAGCGGAATCGGGTTCGTCATTCCCAAGGTACGGCTCGATCATATTCCAACGGTTCGCACGGTTCCGATCGATAGCGATGAAACCTTGATTAAGATCAGCGCTGAACGCAACCTGGCCTTAAACCCCAATGATATTCCCACCATCCGGTCGTATTTTATGGATAAAGCGGTGCAGGCTGACCGCGCCCGGGCGGGGCTTGCCGATCCGACCGACCTCGAACTGGAGTATATTTCCCAGGCGCGCAGCGATCACTGCAACCATAATACCTTTCAGGGCCTTTTTCATTACCGGGATCTGGCTACCGGCCACAGTGAAATGGTCGACAATCTATTTAAAACCTGCATCGAAGCGCCTACGCTGACACTCAAGGAGCAAAAACCCTGGGTGGTTTCCGTGTTATGGGATAATGCCGGGGCCGGACGTTTCGATGATGATCACTATTACGTGATTACCGGGGAAACGCACAATTCGCCATCGAATATGGAAGCATACGGCGGTGCAATTACGGGGATTGTCGGTGTTTACCGCGATCCGCTGGGGACCGGGAAAGGCTCCCGTCTGGTAATGGGAAGCTATGGGTATTGTGTGGGACCCCGGGATTATACCGGAGAATTAAAACCGCATTTGCACCCCCGACGCCTTCTGGACGGTGTTATTGAAGGTGTGCGCGACGGCGGCAACAAAAGCGGTATCCCGACAACTTTTGGTCAGGTTACATTTGATCCGGGATACCTGGGCAAATGTCTGGTGTTTGTGACCGCTGTCGGGATCATGCCGGCGCAGATAAACGCAGAATCCGCCGAGCAGAAGCGGACATCTTCCGGTGAACTGGTGATCATGTGCGGTGGCCGGGTGGGCAAAGACGGCATCCACGGGGTCACTGCAGCCTCAGAGACCTTTTCGGAGAACACGCCGGCGGGACATGTGCAGATTGGAGACCCGTACACCCAGAAAAAAATGCATGACTTTTTACTGGAAACCCGGGACAGGGGGCTGATTCGTTTTATAACCGATAACGGCGGCGGGGGGCTGTCATCTTCTGTTGGGGAGTCGGCGCGCTTTTCAAACGGTTGTGAAATTGAGCTGGAAAAGGTGCCGTTAAAATACGCGGGTCTTGACCAGTGGGAGATATGGATTTCCGAGTCCCAGGAACGCATGACGGTGGCTATTCGTCCTGAAGACCTCGATGAATTTATGCAGCTTTCTCAAAAGCATGCGGTTGAGAGCACCGTTATCGGTCGTTACACCGATTTCGGAAAGCTTCATATTACCTATGAGGGGAAAACCTGCGCTCATGTGGATCTGGATTTGCTTAAATCCGGTTTTCCCCAGTGGGAATTCGAGGCCGAGTGGATATCCCCTGAACAACGGGGATTGTTTGAACCGGTGATAAGCGCTCCGGATGATTACGAAACGCTGCTCCTGGATTTGCTGGCGCGCCCCAATATTTGTTCTACGGAATGGATCACCCGGCAGTACGATCATGAAGTACAGGGGGCCAGTGTGATCAAACCGTTGGTGGGTGCCGAGCGGGATATCACCAGCGATGCATCCGTTATCCGACCGGTGCTGAATTCCCTAAAAGGGCTGGCATTTACCCAGGCCCTGCTGCCGGCGTATTCAGCCATAGATGCTTACCACATGACCGCCTGCAGCATAGATGAAGCCGTCCGGCGGCTGGCGGCGGTTGGAGCCGACCTGAACCATATCGGCGGAGTGGATAATTTTTGCTGGCCCAATATTCAATACCATCCGATTGACAACCCGGACGGCAAATTGAAGGCGGCCCAGCTGGTACGGGCGTGTTGGGCCTTAAGAGATATGTGCCGGTCCTATGAAATACCGCTGCTTTCCGGCAAAGACAGTATGTACGTGGATGGTTATCTGCCCGGCCGATATGGTGAAATGCATAAAGTCTCTGCTCTGGAAACGCTTCAATTTTCAGCCATATCGGTTATTGATGATATCACCCGCTGTGTAACGATGGACAGCAAAGTTTCAGGGGACCGGGTCTATGTTTTGGGGACGACCCGCAACGAGCTCGGCGGCTCGGAGTATTATGCCCATTTCGCTGAAGTTGGCTTAAATGTTCCCCGGGTCCGACCCGATGCTTTTTTGGAAACTTACCGGGCCTTGAGCCGGGCCATCGTAAAGGGAATGGTCGCCTCGGCCCATGGCATCTACCGAGGAGGCCTGGGGGTCCATCTGGCAATGGTTGCCATGGGCGGTAACCTGGGCATGCAGGTCGAACTGGACCGGGTGCCGGCGGATGATCTGGATCGTAATGATCAGGTGATGTTTTCAGAGTCGGCCGGCCGTTTTATCGTGACCATTGATCCCAAAAACCGTGAAGGTTTTGAAAGCCTTTTTAAAGCGTCGGCCTGCGCCTGCATCGGTATGGTAACCGCAACACCGCAATTTGAAATTAAGGGGCTCGATCAAGAAACCATCGTTTCGGTTGCCGTTAAGGATCTAAAATCTGCCTGGAAAAAGCCATTTGGAGACCTGATATAGAACAGATGTCAGAGGACAGATGTCAGAAGTCAGAAGACAGATGACAGATAACGGATGACAGAAGTCAGAAGTCAGAGTTCAGAAGACAGAATGATTTTGGCGAAACCCATGATCAGAATTCTGCCATCTGTTTTCTGGCCTCTGTCTTCTGTTTTCTGACCTCTGACCTCTGCAATCACTGGAGCCTAACTATGAACGACGTCAACGTACTGATTATGACCGGTTTTGGATTAAACTGCGACAACGAGACTGCCTATGCTTTTCAGCTGGCCGGGGCCAAAACCCGATTTGTCCATATTAATTCTCTGATTGACGAAGATGCCCGCCTGGAGGATTTTCAGATCATGGTTTTTATCGGTGGGTTTAGCTGGGCCGACGATCATGGCGCCGGCGTGGTTCAGGCTGTGCGTCTCAAGACCAATATCGGCGAAAGGATTCTTGAATTTGTCGACCAGGGAAATCTGGTTCTGGGCATTTGCAATGGATTTCAGGCCCTTGTTAATCTCGGCCTGTTACCGGGCTTCAACCAGGATTATACCCGGCGCTCGGTAGCGCTGACATTCAATGATTGCGGCAATTTTAGAGATCAGTGGGTTTATTTAAAGACCAATCCCGCATCGCCCTGTGTGTTTACCAGCGGAATCGACTCGGCCGAGTTTCCGGTGCGCCACGGAGAAGGTAAGTTCTATGCCGATGACGATACCCTTGCCCGTTTGCTGGAAAATAATCAGATCGCGCTTCAATATGCCGATCCGGACGGAAACTTGGCCCAGGGCCGCTTTCCTTTCAACCCGAATGGATCCTTGTTAGACGTCGCCGGCATCTGTGATTCCACCGGGCGCATCTTTGGTCTGATGCCGCATCCGGAAGCTTATAACCACTGGTTCAATCATCCGGATTGGACCCGCAACCTTGAAAAAGCCAAACGGCAGGGGCAAACCTTGGACTCCGGACCGACAGTGGGCATTCGGATGCTGCAAAATGCCGTTGATTATGTGCGCGCAAAATAAAGCCGTATTCTTCATGATACCCATTCCCAAATCTTATATAATTTCAATTCCGTAATTTGAATTTCATAGGTGTAATTAAAAGTCGGCGCCTTGCCGTTTAAGTCAAGCGCCATTTTTTATTCTCCCATTTCCCGGCGATCGTATTTTAGGCATATAAAATAAAATAATTTAATAGTTATAAACTTATTTTATAGCGCTGTCTAAAATTACATTCAAAACAAACCCGATCGATTCGCAGTTCCAATTTTTTGTTGTGCGGCTTTGTAAATATCATAATATATTGAAATTAATATTTATTTTTTACTTCACAGAAAATTTTTCACACCGCCTGCGCCATCATACCCGCTGGGCGGCCAATCCACTCTGATTCGCCCAGCGTAATCGCTTTTGGATTATTTTTGCCTTGCGGCCGCTAATCACTTCCGTTTTTAAACAACCCATTTTAAATGCCTTCCCGAATAATATTTAATAATTTCAGTATTATATTAATTAAAAAGATGCTTGCTTGATCACGTCTAATTTCTCGAACCATCCGAGATGGCACAAGTTTTGAAGGAACAAGGTCATACAAGGTCATATTTTATACAGGAGTTTAGAACTGATGCGGAAAAACTCAGGTTTTACAACATATGAACTGGCAGTGACCATTGCAATTATATCCGTGATTGCGGCGTTAACGTTGCCGCCTTATCTATCGTGGTGGCGAACATCCCGGTTGCAAAGCGCGGTCTCAAATCTGACCGCGGACCTCGAGATGGCCAAGACACGCGCCATAAGGGAGAATGCGTTTGTAGTGATTAAATTCCATACCGGTAGCTACACCATATTTGTGGATAACAATAAGGATTGGGATCCCAATAACGGTGAGAATATTCTGCTGAATCGAAGCCTTCCGGCCGGAGTATTTGTCGATACCGCCAGCCTCTCATTTCCGACGGTCAACGATAAACTCCGATTTAACGGCAGAGGGATTCCTTTTGAAATTGTTTCGGAGGAACAAATACGGGTAAACCAAGCCAGCAACAACCGGCAAATCAAGATAAACCGCTTGGGGAAGATCAATGTACAATAAAAGAAACAAACCGATCATCTCAAATCGGATGCAATCAAGACTGGAAAACTGGCTGAGTTCGAAGCGACACCTTAGTTTCCAATATACTAGTAGGGAAATATGCGGACGGACACGTTAAAAAATAACCATTTATATTCGAAAACAGGGTTTTCGCTGGTCGAGCTTTTAATGGCGCTGGCAATTTCGTCGATTGTATTGGGCGCCATTTATAGTGTGTTTTCAATTACCAATAAAAATTTCACCACCCAGAATGTGGCGGCTAACGTGCAGCAAAGTTTGCGCTCTGCGATCGGGCTGATGGCGCGGGATATACGGCTTGCCGGTCTGGATCCGATTGGTACGGATAGTTTCGGGATTGAGTATGCTTCTCAGACCAAAATTCGCTTCACGCTGGACAGTATTGACATTGGCACCGGTGATTTCAACGGCATCGTTGACGAAACCAATTTTGAGGAAGTTACCTATGATTTTCAGAGCAATCAAGTCATGCAGACATTATATGAGACGGCATCCAGTCCAAACTCTGCGGTATTGATCAGCAGTATTACGAATCTAAATTTTGCTTACTTTGATGCCGCAAACAATGATTTGACCGATTATGGTCTGACCCCCCAGCGGGTCCCGGACGATAAACTTGCAGATATCACAAGCGTTGAAATCTTAATAACCATTGAGGAGTCAGCCGGTCGCGACGAACCGGTTAGCCGAACATTAACCCGAAAAGTGGAATGCCGTAATCTGGCATTCAATTAAGGGACTAAGGGACGAGCTTATGTTGAACTCCCAATTGGCCAAGACAACTCACCCCGTTGATGGCCGGGGCTTTACCTTTGTTGAAGTGCTTATTGTGATCGCGATTTTTTCTATCGGGGTTCTCGCGGTCGCCTCCCTGCAGGTGACCGCGATTAGTGCCAATGCATCTGCTCGAATGTCCGGTGAAGCCACCGCCCTGGCAGCCAATCAGGTAGAAGCGCTGATGGCTTTAGACTATGGACACGCTGATCTGAATCCGGCTAATAACCCACACGAAGTCGTCCAGGGAGCGTACACGGTTAATTGGATTGTCACTGAGTCAGATATTGATGGTGATGGAAGCAACGATAGCAAAACCATATTTGTGACGGTTCACTGTGCGAATCCAAAAGCAAAGGATGTTAAAATTAAATACATTATATCTGAGTTATAAACAGAGGAAGGTTAGGAAATCATGCATATGCAGGTAAATAATGAAGATGGATATCTAATGGTTGTGGTGCTCATGATTTTATCTATCCTTACCGTAATTGCTACAGCGGGAACAAATAACGCGATTACGGAGCAACACTCGGCGACAAACGAACAAATTTATGAGCTGTCATTTTATGCGGCTGACACCGGTAGAACATATGTAATCGAGCATTCTGGTTTGTACCATGAAGAGAATGTCACCGTTGGAGAGTCTATCGCTTTTCCGGACAATGATAATCCAGCGGTGCAATTTTCAATGGGGCCTTTGGAATCTTTTAAAGGCGATGTGGAATACCTGGGTTCCGCGATCCCTCCCCGAGGATCCGGATTTGAAGTGGGCAAGTTTGTTTCGCATCGGTATCGAATGAATAGCACGGGATTGGGCCCGCGCAGTTCAAAATCTGAAATTGAGACCGGATTTTACCGGATCGGCTTTTAAAATCATTAACTGCTATAAAGGTGTGTGTTATGAAAACAAAATATATTATTGCAGTCACCTGGATCGCCGCTTTTGTGGGCCTGGTTTTTCCGTATCACCTCGGACGCGCCGCCGATACGTGTATGTTTGCCGTCACGGCGGATGACATGCCCCCCAATATCGTCATTCTGATCGATAATGGTGCCGAGATGAAGCATGCGGTCAATCATGACGACTATGACAGCAGCGTCGACTACACGCCCAATGTGGCCCCCCAGGACGACGTGATTCCCAACGGCGATTCCGGCAACGGATTTTTTAATGAAAACGGTTACGGGATTTATATTACCGGGGGTAAGTATTATTTGGTGCCTGTTGAAGATAACCTGGAGTTGAATACCGATATCCGTTTGGAAGGCTTGCCATCTGCCGACAAGAGGACTTCCAGTTGGGAAATTAATGGACAAACGGTTCATTTGCCTGCCGAAGCGTCAGCAGAAACAGATGCCGACGGCATTAAAGACAATGCCGGAATGTTTCGCTACTCTAAAAACTATTTAAACTGGTTGTATTTTTATACGTCAGCGGTGGATCTAAATGCAGATGGGGTGATTGAGCCGGTCTACGATGAAACGCCACTGCCGGACAAGAGCCGTTTTTATTATGCCAAGCAAGCCCTGCTAGCGGTCGGCAAGTTCTCGTCGAATAAGGCCAAATTTGCGATTTATAATTTTACCAGCACATCCGAGGGATCTTCCAACGTTCAGCCCCTTGGTGACATGGTTGCCACCCTTGGCGCCACGCCTGCAGAGAACATTCTGGATCCCAATTATATCAACAACATCAACAATATGGGCACCGTGACCTACTCTCCGCTGGCCGAGGGCATTGCCGCCGTGGGTGGCTACCTGGATTCGCCGGCTTCGGGCAGCGTCGACTCGACCAACTACTGTCAGAAAAATTTCGTGATTGTGGTCAGCCCGGGGCTGTCCTCTGAAGACACCAGCGATTCAAACCAGGCCATGCCGGATCCCTTAAAGGATGACCATGACCAAGATGCAAGCGACGGATTCGGAGACGGCGGCCCGGGTCAGGGAACCCTGACGGTGGATGGCGTTGATTATACCTATACCACAAATATCAATGGATCGACCTATCTTGATGACGTGGCCCATTATTTTTACACCCATGATATGCGTGTTTCCAATGATAACACCGGCGGTTTTCAGAATATTTCAACTTACACGGTCGGGTTTATGGCCGCCACCGAAAGCCGGCTGTTCCTGATAAACACATCCAATAACGGCAACGGCAATCCCAATTTATCCAACAGTGCCGATCCGGAATACGGTAAATATCATTTTGATGCCCAGTCCGCGGATGGTCTTTCCCAGGCCGTCATGGATGCTGTCAACAGCATTATTTCGCACACCAGCTCGTTTACCGCACCGGTGGTTCCGGTCACCCGCACGACCAGTGGCAATAAAATCTATATGGCCTTTTTCAAACCCCTGGAAGAAAATTTCTGGGAAGGCAATGTGACCAAATTTGGCCTCAGCACGGATAATGAAATTATTGGCAGCGACGGGAATCCGGCCACGTGGGCCAACGGAGCCATGCGAGAAGATGCCAAACCTTACTGGGCCACCATCGACTGGGCTGATATTTCTAAAAGCAATGGGATCCACAACGACAGCCGCAATATTTATACGTATTTGGGAGCCGTTGATAATTTAACCGATACGGCAAACCGGTTTGCCGCCGACAACCCCAATTTGACTGCCATGATACTTGGTAATCCGACCGATGTTACCGTAAACGGCAATCCCGTCACCGGAAGAGACAAGGTGATCAACTACATCCGTGGCGCCGATGTGCTGGATCAGGATGCGGACGGGGATAGCTCTAAAAACCGACCGATCATTACCGGTGACGTGCTGCACAGCGAGCCCCTGGTATTCGACTACCACTATGCCGGCAACAGCTCCAAAACCCTGGTCTTTTTTGGGGCCAACGACGGCATGCTGCATGCGGTTTTGGATGTTGAAACCGAATCAGGCGATGAGACACATTACGGCACGGAAGCCTGGGCATTTATTCCGCCGAATCAACTCAATCGCTTAAAATACATTTTAGAAGGAACGACTCACAGGTATTATGTTGATTCGAGCCCCAAGGCATATTTTCATGATGTGGATCAGGATGGACGTGTTGATTCCGGCGATGGAGATAAGGTCATTTTGGTTTGCGGGCAACGCGATGGTGGTTCAAGCTATTTTGCACTGGATATTACGAATCCAGATGTACCCAAATACCTGTGGAGAATCGGAAGTGCAAATGATGCCGAGACCGGCACCGTGGAGCTGACAGATATAACCAGAAACGCCGGAGGCACCTTTCAGGATGGCGATACGCTACGACTGTTGCATGGTACCGAGGAGTGGCATGATGCCGCCATGGTGGTCGGCGGTGAATTCGGCAGCGTCTTTGTGACCTACGATGCCCGAACGTTGGTCTTCGGTGTTGGCCAATGGCTGGGCAACCTGACGACCGGCATGTATCAGGACGATACGGGGCCCTTTGTCTTTGGCAAAATTGTTTCCATGACCAACACGGATCCGGATGTGATCATTCCGGAGCTCGGTCAGAGCTGGTCTGAACCCCAATTCGGTTTGGTCAAAACTTCCGCAGCGGATACATCCGGCACTGCGGTATGTTTCATAGGAGGCGGATACAGTGCGGACAACTCGGCGGGAGAGGCTGTGGTTGCCGTCAATGTGTTTAGCGGGGCAGTGGTAAGGAAATTTACGAAGCGGTTACCTTATACCACTGATTATACTCTGACAACGGATACGGCCATGAACTATAGCGTGGCCAGCACGGTTAAGGTTGTTGATGAAGACGGCAACGGCTTTGTGGATAAAATCTATGTCGGTGATCTGGGCGGGCAGATGTGGCGTTTCGGCCAGGTTTCGACTGATTCCGGGGGCAATCCATTGAGTTTCCCTGACTGTGACGAAAACATAAACAACTGGGTCGGTCAGATTTTGTTCACAGCACCGACATATGTGATAGATTCAACAACCTATACTCGAAAAATGTTCTACCCGCCGAGTGTGACTCTCGAAAAAGGATATGATCTGATTTTTATGGGAACCGGAGATCGAGAGAATGCATGCGATCCAACGACAGCCGCGGATCGCATTTACGTTATCAAAGATACCCACGAGATAACCCCATTAAACCCAATCCCATTAACTGAGACCGACCTCGTCGATGTGACAAATCCCGCTGCCGCCGTGCCGAATCTGGATCATACCAATGGCGATGTGGATTTAAACGGCAACTTCGATCAAGGCTGGTTTATTCGCCTGGTTGATTATTTCGGTGCAGATGCGGGTGAAAAGGTGCTTGCACAAGGTGTCGTGTTTTATAAAACGTTTTATATTACCACCTTTGCCCCTAATAACGATCCCTGCTTACCCGGCGGGAATGCCAATCTTTATGCCCTGAATTATTTGACCGGCGCTCCTGTTATTAAATTTACGGATACCGACGGCGATGGTGAAAATGACTTAACCAGAAGCGTAATTTTAGGCGGTGGTATTCCTTCCAAGCCGGTAACCGTAATTACCGAAAAGGGTACAAAACTCTTTATATCGGTCGGAAGCACCAATCCGAATTCTGCAAGTCAATCCATCGGAGCCGGAATTATCACGGTCGATCCGCTTTATCCGAAGCGGAATTTCTTTTATTTATGGTGGCGACAGATTTTTTATTAAGGATTCAAGCATATCGATGGTGGGGTTGTGGCATCACGGGTCCAAAAAATCGGTCCGCCGCAAAGAAAGAAGCCGGTTCTGCGCAAAATCATCAAAAAAACTAGGCGTCATGAAAATATCAGGAGACGGGCGGCTGTCATAAAAGAATAAAAAATGTTTAAAGGGGGGGTGCCTGTATCGGAACCCTGGCAAAAAGTCTAGCTAGGGTTCATTTACAGTCGAGTTCATACAGTTGGGTAAGTTAAAAGAAAAGCGTCCCGTCGGGCAATCATCCGGCGAGGCGCTTTTCTATTTTCTTACTTTTTTTACACAAAATGGTACATTTTTGTTACCTAAGTTACACATTTATCCGGTTTTCAAAGTGGAAACTCTTTTCATAGGCTTTTTAAGTTATTGAAAATTATATGGATTTTAAATTAAAGGGTTTTGGTATATTTCTTGCGAGGTAAATAGTCAGGATCGGACTTTTTATTGACACTCTATCGTTTTTGCTATAATTGTTCTTCCGGGTGCTTGGTAATTGTGTACTTATGGAATTTACTTTCGATCAATACGCTATGAAAGCGATTTTCCAGAAGCAATAAAATAAAGCCTTCGGGGGAACCGGAAGATCCCTTTTGAGGGCTTTTTCTTTTATCCCGTGATAAAGCCAAATCCCGAGTAATCGGGAGACGGAAAGCTGCGGGTCCCGCAAACAACTTTTCAAGCGGGATAGCCGGGTTGCCTGAGGGAAAAGGTAGTCCGGTTTTTTATTTCATAGGGAGAATGGAGACCATGAAAAAAGCAGGGGGGTTTTCAATTTTCGAGCTCCTAGTCGTCATTGCCATTATTGCCGTGGTGTCGGCGATTGTCACGCCGAACATCATCAGCTGGCGTAGTGGTGCCAAGCTGAGGGGGGCAGCTGAGAATCTTAAGGGTGATCTGGAAATGGCTAAATTAAGGGCTGTCAGGGAAAATGCTTTTGTGGCGATTCGATTTTTTGTTGTTGAAAACAGGTATGATGTATTTGTTGATAATGGTGAAAACCCAGCTGACTGGAATCTGGATCCGGATGAAAAAAGATTAAGAACCCGCAAGCTTCCCGCAGGGGTGAAAATTGTCAGTACCACTTTCACAAATGATCACACGAGATTTAGCGGGAGAGGCAGAGCTGATAACGGCACTGCAGTTTTGGTAAATACGAAGGGCGAGCAAAGGGATGTAATTATCAGCCCGGTTGGCAGAATTTGGGTAAACAGAATTAATTAGGTGCACTTCATGAAAGATCTGCAGATGAAAAACATAAATCATAATCTTGTTAATCTAAACCATCATAAAGGGTACATGCTGATAGAAGCACTGACTGCGATCGCCATTTTTTCGATTGGCTTTCTGGCGGTGGCCACCTTGGTGTTTTCGGCTAGCCATAACAATCAAAATGGGAACGTCCTCACCCAGGCCAATATGCTGGCGAGGCAAACCCTGGAAGAGCTTAAAAATACGCCGGACATTACCACGTTGCCCACAGCCCTCACTTCTTTTGACGATGGCGGTCGCGTTGATGGAAACGGCGATCCCGGAGGCATTTTCACCCGTACCTGGACCGTAGAAGATGCGCTCGGCTTTGATACTTCAAGGGCTATCGGTGTGACGGTTAGCTGGACCTGGCGTGGGAAAAATCGCAGTATTGTTTTAAGAACCATTACAAAGGGAAATGGGACATGATCAACAATTTTCGCAAAACGATGCCGATTAAAAAAATCGAAACGGCACAAGTCAAGCGGCAGGCGGGCTTTACTCTTGTGGACATTCTTGTCGGTCTTGCCATGGCATCGATATTAATGGTTGCCATTGTAAGTCTTTTTACAACCTTGGGCCGATCCTATACTATCCAAAATGTCGCTGCAGGCGTACAGCACGTTACGCGCGCCGGCATTGACGAGATGGTAATGAACATACGAATGGCAGGTCTTAATCCGCTTAATATTGCTGATGTGGGTATAAAAGACGACTATTCGAATACCCGGATTCGTTTTACCGCGGACATAGATGTCAGCGGTGTGATAGGAGATTTTAATGATGAAGACATTACCTACCTGTTTGAAGAAAATAAGCTCAAGCGGCAAGTCGGCGGCGGCAATAGAATTGAGCTGGTAAGAAATGTTTCTGATTTTTCCCTTTCATACCTGACTGAAGATAACAACGTCCCGGCTGATGCCTCGGAAATCAGAACGGTTTTAATTTCAATGACGGTAACGGAACCGGCTGGAAGAGGTGGAAGTATTAGCCGGACCTACTCGACGAGAGTCAGATGTCGCAACCTCGGGCTGTAATAAGGCTGTGCGTAAAAAAGGAAAGAAAACATGCAGAAGTTTATAAATCCTTTGAAAAATGAGCAGGGTTATTTTCTGATTATATCCACCCTGATGCTGCTGGGATTGCTGACAGTTATCAGCATCGCGGCATTAAATACTGCCAACACGGAAGTTCAGATTGCCGGCAATGATGCGGTGTACCAGCGGAATTTTTATTTGGCTGAAGGGGCGGCCATTGAAGCAGTCGATCTTCTTCAAAACGACTCAAACCCTCGCGGACTTGGATTTGTTGTGCCTGGGCTCAAAGCGATCGATAATTTAACTTATATTGATTACTGGGATGAAGACCCAGGGGGCAAAATTGGAATTGCGACTCATGATGCTGCCGGAGATACCCGGTTTGTGGCCGGCTACGAGGGAACTGCAGCCGGCTATTCTTTGGGCATGGGTAAGCCCAAGGTTCATGAATTTGCGGTTTACGGACGCACCAAAAAGCAGGGCGTGACCACGATCAAAATCGGGTATCGCAGAACGTTTTAGCACCTGAGATGCGTTGCAGGAGACACCCCATGTTTAATCCCAACGATATGAATACTTACCTGCAGAGGTTGAGATCCGGGCACGGGCTGCGTGTACTGGTCATTGGTTTTTGCGTACTGACGGCCGCTGTCTTGTTTTTCGGCGCCCTGCTGGCACACGGCCAAGTTGATCTGGCGGATGCGCCGCTGTTTACCCAAATCAATCCGCCCGCCACCAACCTGATGATTTTGCAGGATGATTCCGGCAGTATGACCTTTGAAATCCTGTTCCGGGGCGGATATGACGGGCAATTTCCAAACCCGGACAGCTCAGTTACAGAAGGATTCTGTTATGTCTTCGATGATATGGGCGATGGCTACAATATAGATGATTCCTGGAGACATATGGGTGAGGAGGGCCGAGAATACTGGCGTTCCCAGTGGTATGAAGTCAATGTGGTTTATTACAACCCCAATGTTGTCTACGAGCCCTGGCCGGACCACAAAAATAAAATCTTTTTGCCGGCCGATACCAACAAACCCCTGGTTCATCCTTTAAAAACAAAGACGCTGGACCTGACCAAAAAAGCGTTCACCGCTGACGGCCTTACCGTTCCCTGGTCGCATTATTATGTCAGGGCGGATAATGGCACCGTTTATCTGGTGATCATCGATGGGAAAGGCAAAGAGAACCTTTACTATACCTTCACAACCGACGGTGGCACTGCACCCAATGACAAGATTGAATCATTCACGCTGGTGACCCCTCCGGGCGATATCATCCGCGACCACGGTGAGGACCTCCAGAATTTCGCAAACTGGTTTACTTATCACCGCCGGCGCGAGTTTGTGGCTAAAGCAGCCATCGCCCGGGTCATTCATGATCTGGACGGGGCACGCGTTGGAATTTTGGGTATCAACAACAGAATTATTGCGCCGCTAAAACCGGTTAAAGCGGTTATTAGCGGTGAACTCAAAGATGAAACCGACAGCCTCATTGAAACCCTGTATGCATATCGGTCCAGTGGCGGAACACCGCTAAAAAGGGGTCTGCAGCGGGTCGGTGAGTATTACCGGGTCAACGACGGCGATTTGCAGGGCCAGAAAGGCGATGTCCCTTATCCGGCAGACGGCGGTGCCTGCCAGCAGTCATTTACCATTGTGGTGACCGATGGCTATTACAGTGATAATGACCACGACTCGGTGGGCAATGCCGATGGTGATAACGACAATGCAGAATGGGGCGGCAATCAGGTGCCCTATAAAGACGCTTACAGCGACACTCTGGCCGATATCGCCATGCATTATTATGCGACCGACCTGATCCCTGCAATGGATGATAAAGTGCCGACCAATAAATGGGATAGGGCGCCCCATCAGCACATGGTTACCTTCGCCGTGGCCTTCGGCGTTTCCGGGACCCTGGATCCGGATGACTATGAAGATGACCGCAACAGCGAACATTATATGAAATACATCACTAAAAAGGAACCGCCCCGTGAGTACGGCGCTTACGTGGTATGGCCGTACGTTCCGGGCAACCGCCAGGCCGAATCCATCGATGATCTGTGGCACTCCACCGTAAACGGCAGAGGGGTGTTTGTCAATGCCGGTGAGCCCGAGAAACTGGTTGAAGGACTGCGGGGAATTATTAAAGACCTCAAGGAGCGGCAGCCGACCTCAGTTGCTTCGGTAACGGTTAATGGGGATTGGCTGTTCGGTAACATCGGACCGGATGTGCTTATTTTTCAGGGCAGCTACAGCTTTATCGATGATGAGTGGGCCGGGGAGGTGAGTGCCTACCGCCTAAATCAGATCACCGGAGAGGTGATTTTCGAGCCGCCGAAGTGGCTGGCATCCGAAAAGCTGCAGGCCAAGGCCTGGGATACCCGCGACATCCTCACTTTTGACGGTGACCAATCGGGCCAGGTGTTTGAATACGGCGATTTGACCAATGACCAGAGGCAAAAGCTGGGCTCGGATCTGGACGGTGGCTCCGCTGCGGATGTAAAAGCGGAAAATACGGCCAATTATATCCGGGGAAAAGACCTCGACAGCAGTGCCAATCGCAGTAGGATGCTGGGAGATATTGTGCACTCCTCGGTCGTATTTATCGATGATGTTGTCTATGTGGGGGCCAACGACGGCATGCTGCATGCATTTAAAGCCAACGACGGAAGCGAAATCTTTGGTTACGTGCCCTATCTGGTATTTGATCACCTCAAGGATCTTGCCGATCCAGGCTACGACCACAGATTTTATGTAGATCTGACCCCCACGGTGCAAAAAGGCGAGAAACTCCTGGGCGGGTTCGGGGACCAGGCGATCCTGGTGGGCGGCCTGGGCAAAGGCGGCATGGGGTATTTTGCCCTTGACATTACGAATCCGCACGCCATGAGTAAAGATCAGGTGTTATGGGAATTTCCCCGGCAGGATACATCGGCGGCGGATGGGGCTGATATGGGCTATTCCTTCAGCAAACCCGTTGTGGTGCAATCTTACAGTGCGACCTATCCCTGGATCGTGATTGCCGGAAACGGCTATAACAGCCCGAATGGAAACTCGGTGTTATTTATTCTGGATGCCATTACGGGAGCCGTCATTCGAAAAATCCAGGCCGGGACCGGTCCGGACAACGGGCTTTCCAGCCCGATAGCCGTTGACGTGAACCATGACGATGTGGTGGATTTTGTCTATGCCGGGGATTTGAAGGGCAACCTGTGGAAGTTTGATTTGACCAGCAACAGTGCAATTAACTGGCAGGTGGCCTTTGAGGACAGCGGCGGCCAGGCGGTGCCCCTGTTTGTCGCCAGGGACTCGGCCGGGGCCCCCCAGCCCATCACCAGTCAGCCGGATGTTATGTTGCATCCAGAGGAACATGGATACATCGTCTGTTTTGGCACCGGAAAATTTTTAGGCGCCGACGATTATTCAGATGCTCAGATACAGACGATTTACGGTATCTGGGATTACGGTGACACGGTTTTTCAGGCTCCTGACATCTGGAGCCCCGATGACGACAATGAATATCTGGGCGTATTTGAAAGTCGAGACGAAGCTGTCAGACAGCTTTCCAATCCCTATCTTTCGGACAAGGTGAAGCTGTTGAAGCAGGTGGCAACTGATTTTCAAGTCGATTCCGGCACGGGGGAAATAACCGTGCGGGTTCTGACTGCGAACCCACCGGTCTGGGATACGAGGCCCGATCCCGATGGCGGCGGCCAATTGCCGGACCCATCAAACAACAATGTCAATGATGCCGGCTGGTATCTGGATCTGGATGTCTATGCCGGCGAGCGGGTCGTCAGTGACGTTATCTTGCGGGATGGCATCCTGATTGTCATCGGTTTTATCCCCGAACAAAGCCGCTGCGGTTCGGGGGGTGACTCCGTTTTTATGGAATTAAATGCTTTCACCGGCGGATCGATCGGGGCCATTCAGTTTGATATTCATGATGATGGTACCGTTGATGAGAATGATCTGGTGGAAGTCGTAATAGATGGAAAGACGGTTAAAGTCCCACCATCCGGCATGAAACTGGCGGGTAACATTCAACCGCCGACCATCATCAAACTGAATGAAAAAATAGAGAAAAAATACTTCAGCTCCTCCGGCGGCGGTATCGTCGAGGTCAGCGAAAAGGCGGTTAAAACCGGCATCGCCTATTGGATGGAGCTCCGAGAATAGCGCCGGCCGGCCAGCGGATGGCCATCTGCCGGGTTCATTTTCCGGATTGAAAAAGCGCCTTGCAATTTTAGCTGCAAGGCGCTTTCGATTGTCGCCCATTATCACTAAAATTAGTGAATCGGTGAGCGGATTTTTGATCCCGGTTCAAATTCCCTATCGGCTTTGG